>NZ_JAUQXO010000026.1:0-91369 GCF_030834625.1 Geobacter sp. | reverse complement strand
TTGATCTCGTACCGTTTAGCTATCTCCAGGCAAACTTCATTAAGTCGAGCATCTACCTCATCGGTAAATACAACTCGACGATACTTTGCTGGACAAACCAAATGGTATAACAGCACAGAAACATTATGGCTTTTGTGTATATACTCACTCACTAAACCAATATGTCACACCAAAGACAGCGAAGCAAGCTTCGGGGAATAAGACCCGGAGAGATTCAATCATTTCGGCATTGGTTAATCGGCCAATTGTGAGGAGATTATTGATGAATTTTCAAAATGAAAACAGCTATCTGACCAAGTATACAAAGAGGATTACTTCCGAATACGGTGAAGATGGTGTCATAGAAAAAATATTAGAAATCATAGGTGAAGGAGACAAGTGGTGCGTTGAGTTCGGCGCAGGAGATGGCAAATCAGGCAGCAATTCATGGAACTTGATAACCAATAGAGGTTGGTCAGGAGTTTTGATAGAGGCAAGCGACAACCTCTACAACAAATTATGTTATGAATACAAAGATAATAAAAATGTCATTGCATTAAATAGGATGGTAGGATTTGAATCACCGGATAAATTAGATGATATATTTGCCGAAACTCCTATGCCTACATCGTTTGAATTGTTATCAATTGATATTGATGGAAACGACTATCACGTTTGGGAATCTGTAAGGTTGTATTCACCAAAGCTGGTAGTTATTGAGTTCAACCCGACCATTCCCAATGATATAGAGTTCGTACAGCCTAGAGATATGCAGGTTAATCAAGGGTCTTCCTTACTTTCATTGACGAAGCTTGGCAAGGAAAAAGGATACGAACTTGTGGCAGCACTTGATTGTAATGCCTTTTTTGTAAAGAAAGAATTGTTCGGTCTGTTTAATATTCAAGATAATTCTCCTCATGCGGTTCGTAAAGTAACAAAATGTTGGGAAACCAGGATGTTTCAGCTTTATGACGGGATCTTGGTCTTAGATGGTTGCAAGCGTTTGATTTGGCACGGTATTGACATTGACCAGGAAAAAATACAGCCATTACCAAAATTTCTGAGAAGATATAAAGCAGAGTTAAAACACCCTTTATCTTTTAGACTGTTCTTTGAATTCTTCGAGAATAAACCGGTTGCGACCGTATTGTTAGATAAAATTAGCAAAGTATTAAGAAAGATCAGGTGAATGTAGTAATTTTCTAGGCATCAGACGACCACTACCGGAAGTTTTTGTGAGAGAAGCAGGGGCAGAGGTTTCGTATGTCAAAGAATGTCACCATCTGTCTCAGGATAGATACCCAGCTCAAGAGCGAATCAGAAGCGGTTTTGCGTCAATTGGGCCTTACCACTTCCGAGGCCATAAAGATATTTCTCAGTGCCGTTCGCAACAGGAAAGGACTTCCGTTCCCCGTGCAGCTGGAGGAAGGACAGGCAGATAGCGTGCCTGCGGAGAGATTGCCGCGAAGGAAGTCAATTCAAGCGCTGCGGGGGCAATACAGGGATATGCCGCCCAGTGATGATTTCTCGCGCCGCAAGCAGTCGGAGATTAATGAAGATGGAGGGAAGGCGGTTTCGATCATCCCTCTCGGAGACGGGATGCTGATTACACCGAAGCGCCTTGAACTCGATGAAGCGCGCCGCAGGATCAAGGGGATACTGAAGGCAAGCGGGCTTTCGCCCAAAGCGGTGCTTGAAGGGCTCGACGAGGAGCGTGAGGGAGTGTTCGAGGAGCTCTATGGCAGCAAAAAACCTTAGTGTTTTTCTCGATTCGAGCGTGATTGATTTTGGTCATATTCGCGACGGCGAGTTTCCCTTTTCGATTCTGACACCTGCCCGATTTCTTGACCACTGCCGGATGTTTCTGGCGGGAGAATGAAGGGTTAACCCGTGCGGATAAAGATTCTCCATATCCTCCATTCGCTCCAGGTGGGCGGACTCGAGAACGGGGTGGTGAACCTGATCAACCGGCTCGACCCGGAGCGGTTCGAGCACGCCATCTGCTGTATCACCTCATCCGGGCCCATGGCGGAGCGGCTTGTGCGGCCGGTGGAGATTCATGAGCTGGGAAAGGGGGCGGGAGGAGATTATCTCCTTCCCCTGAAGATTGCCAAGGTAGTACGCGAAGTAAAGCCCCACATCGTCCATACCCGCAACTGGGGAACCATCGACGGGGTTATAGCTGCACGCCTGGCAGGGGTTCGTTGCGTGATTCATGGTGAACACGGCAGGGAGGCGACGGACCCGGGCGGTACCAACGGAAGACGGAATCGCGTGCGGAGGCTCCTGCATCCCCTGGTTACCCGGTTCGTTACGGTGTCTGATGACCTGCGTACCTGGCTTGTAGATCAGGTAGGGATTCCTGGGGAGAAGGTTATCCATATCATGAATGGGGTCGATACCGAGCGATTTGCTCCCGCTCAGGACAAGGGAGCTACAAAGGTACGTTTTGGACTGAATCCCGATTCCTTCGTGGTGGGAACCGTGGGGAGGCTCGATCCGGTCAAGGACCAGCAGACGCTTGTCAGGGCGTTTGACGCACTGTGCGGGGAGAAGGGGAGGCATTCCGATCTTCTTCTCATTGGTTCCGGACCTGAAGAGGATAAACTGAGACGTCTCGCTGATGAACTGAATATGGGGGGATCCGTGCACTTCATGGGTGAACGCCGAGATATCCCCGAGCTTCTACAGGCGATGGATGTCTTTGTCCTTCCGTCCCTTGCAGAAGGTATTTCCAATACGATTCTTGAAGCCATGGCGTGCGGCCTTCCCGTTGTAGCTACAAGGGTTGGGGGGAACCTAGAACTTGTTGAAGACGGCGTTAGCGGACATCTATTTGCTGTCGGCGATCTTGCCGGCCTTGCAGGAACCATGTGCGACTATTCGGATGATCCGGAGCAACGGCTCCAGCTTGGTGCACGTGGGAGAGCGCTTGCGGAACAGGAGATTTCTCTCGCGGGCATGGTGCAGAAATATGAAAATTTGTATCGGATGACATTCGAACGATGATCAAGGATGATCTGTAATGGGGAACATAGCCAATAAGCTAATCGTCACCCTCACCGGTGGTGGCTTTCTCTGGGAAGCCAAAGCGCTGATCAATGGCCTTGGTGAAGGGTATGAGTATCACTATGTAACTACTCCCGATGCATTGGTAACCTCTGGCGATGGGATGCCCCATGGCGAGGTTCATCTGATATCCAGGGTAACGTCCATGAGTGATAACTCACTCGCCAAAAGAATGAAGAACCTGGTGATCAGCATCCGTGACAGTTACCGGGTCATCAAAACAGTTAAACCCGACGCCGTCATCTGTATTGGTTCCTCTATTGCCGTTCCTCTCTGTTTCTGGGCAAAGGTGTTCGGCAAAAAAGCTGTTTTTGTGGAGAGTATCACCCGTGTCACGAATCCTTCGTTCACCGGAAAGATTCTCAGTACCCTCGGGCTCTGTGACCGCTTCTACGTCCAGTGGCCGGAGGCGGAGAAACTCTACCGCGGTGCGGTCTATCGGGGGTCGGTGTTGTGATTTTTGTAACTATCGGGACAACGCTCGTCTTCGACGACCTTATAGAAGCCATCGACAACCTCGTTGAAGATGGGATCATAACTGAACCGGTTGTCTGCCAGATCGGCAACAGCGGTTATGTTCCGAAACACTGTGAGTATTTCCGTTTTCAACCGAATATCGACGAATGGACGGCAAAGGCATCACTGGTTATATGCCATGGAGGCACGGGGTCGGTACTGTCGCTGCTGACGCAGAAGAGGCCATTTATCGCTGTCGCCAACCCCCGCGGGGCTGAGGACCATCAGGCCCAGTTTCTGGAAAGGCTCAGTCGGTCTATTTCAATCCTCTGGACGAGGGATTTGAATGGGCTTTCCAGCTTGATCGAGAAAGCCCGCACGTTCGAGCCTAAGCCCCTCGATGGTGAACGGCTGGTAGATGATCTGAGGAAATATTTGAACAGTGTGTGACCTGTTGTACGGGAGGACTCAAGATGAGCAATTCGTTGATCGTTAACAATCAATATAATATAGGGCACATCTGCACAAAAATGCAGTGTGATCTTGGCAAGTCGCACAAGATGGCAATGCGTTGGATCTCTCCGGCAATGGAGCGTGCCGATTACAGTTTCGCTGACCTGGAAAGCCAGAGTAGCAAGTTTGCCAATGTACTCCAGAGTCTGGGATTTTCCAGGGGGGACATCTTCTTCACTTTTCTTCCCAAGATGCCGGAACAGTTTTTTGCCTTTCTGGGGGCACTCAAGGTGGAGGTGATAGCCGGCACCATGTTTTCTAACTTTGGCGAAGACGCGCTGCTTGACCGTCTTGGCGACGCACGAGCCAAAGGAGTCATTACAAAAAAGAGTTTTCTGAAAAAGCTTAACCGCATCCGCCACCAGCTTCCCAATCTCACGTGCATCATCGTGGTTGACAGCGAGGAGCATCTGGCAGCCGATGTTTTCAGCTATAAGCTATTGATGCAGGAGGCTTCGGATTCTTTTGAAGTCCCGCTCACCAATCCGGATACTCCATCTGTCCTTCATTATACGTCGGGCTCTACCGGAAAACCCAAAGGGGTTTTGCACGCCCACAGAAGCGTCCTGTTTCAGAGTTATACGACTCGGGAAATTCTCAATCTGGGCGATGATGACATTTACTGGTGCACGGCCGACCAGGGTTGGGTTACCGGTACCTCTTACGGCATCATCGGGCCTTGGAGTCTTGGGGTCACCCAGGTTCACTTCGGCGGCGCCTATGACGCGGAAGCGTGGTTCACCATACTCGAAAGAGAGGGGATAAACGTCTGGTACACTGCGCCGACAGCCCTCAGAATGCTCTTGAGGGAAGAGCAGTCACTTTTTGAAAAATTCGACATCCTGAAGCTTAGACAGATATTCAGTGTGGGAGAGCCGCTCAATCCGGAGGTCATCCATTGGGCACGCAGAACTCTGGGCAAGGAAATCTACGACACGTGGTTCCAGACGGAGACCGGCGCCATCATGATTTCCAATCGTCCCGGACTTGAGATCAGGCCTGGTTCCATGGGTAAGCCGGTGGATGGGATCGAGCCAGCCATAATCTCCGACAGTGGTGATAAAATTTCGGATGGTGAGCAGGGCAATCTCTGCCTCAAACCTGGGTGGCCCTCTATGTTCGTTACCTATTTGAACAACGATACTGTTTACCAGCAGAAATTTAATCATGGTTTTTATCATACCGGTGACACTGCCCGGCGGGACGAAGATGGCTATTACTGGTTCATGGGGCGCAGTGATGATGTCATCAACACTGCCGGCCACTTAATCAGTCCTTTCGAGGTGGAGAGTGCCCTTCTTGAGGTGGAGGAGGTTGCTGAGTCGGGTGTTATCGGTGCGTCGGACGAACTGCTTTTTGAGAAAGTGGTGGCTTACGTACATCTCCACGAACGCTTTACCCCGACGCCAGAACTGGAACTCAAACTCCGTCTGCATGTGTCAAACAAGGCATCCAGTATCGCTACTCCGCAGGAGATTATCTTCTGCACCTCTATTCCAAAAAACAAAAGTGGCAAGATTATGCGTCGGGTGCTCAAAGCTCGTTATATGGGCGAAGACCCTGGTGATACCTCAACTCTGGAGATATGAAAATGACTACAATCGAGGTCTTGAATGCTGTTTTTTGCGAAGTTTTTGACGACGAAGGCATCCTTATCAAACCTGAGATGACAGCCAATGACATTGACGGTTGGGATTCACTCTCGCATGTAAACCTGATAGTGGCAGTAGAGACAAGGTTCAGGATCAGGTTTAACCAGAAGGAGCTTCTTACCTTCAAAAATGTAGGGGATCTTTTGCGTAGTATCGAAAGCAAGATAAGTTGATAAAGGATCAAAACTGATCAATGGTTTTCAATTCTCTCCAATATTTCCTGTTTTTGCCGGGAGTTTTTCTTTTATTTTATTTTACCGCAGACAGGTGGCGCTGGCTGGTCCTGTTGCTGGCAAGTGTAAGCTTTTATGCGGTGTTGCGGGTACCGTATCTATTGTTGGCTCTTGCTCTGGTAACGGTCACGACCTATTTCTCAGGGATTAGTCTTGCCAAACACGAGGATTCTGGAAGGAGAAAAGCGTTGTTCTGGGGCGGTGTTGCGGCCAATCTTCTCGTTTTGATCGGCCTGAAATACCTTCCCTTCCTGACCAAGAACCTCAATACATTGTTAAGCGGTCTCTCATGGGACTTTGCCCTCCCACAGAGCAGGATTCTAGTCTCTATTGGCGTTTCCTACTACGTATTCCAAGCCATTTCCTATTTAACTGATATTTATCTGGAAATCGAGAAGCCGGAGAAACATTTCGGGCATTTTGCCCTCTATATGAGCTTTTTCCCGAAACTTCTCCAGGGTCCAATAGAGCGTGCCGGCGATCTGTTGCCGCAGCTGCGTGAAAAGTTTGAGTTCAATTATGACAATATGCGATTCGGGCTGCTGATGTTCGCTTGGGGGCTCTTCAAGAAGGTGGTAGTAGCCGACCGACTGGCACTCTATGTCGACCACGTATATGGAGATGTGCATTCTTACTCAGGACTTCCCCTTATCATTGCAACCTACATTTACGCTATCCAGATATACTGCGACTTTTCCGGATACACCGATATGGCGCTGGGGACCGCCCGCATTTTTAACATGCGGCTCACTCCGAACTTCAACAGTCCTTACCTTGCCACCTCAATAGCGGATTTCTGGCGGCGGTGGCACATATCATTTTCCCGTTGGATACTGGATTACATCTTCAAGCCGCTCCAGATGCAGTTACGTGACCGCAGGAGCATGGGGACGGCTCTCGCTCTGGTTGTTACCTTCCTGGTTTCAGGCATCTGGCACGGAGCTGGCTGGTGCTTCATTGTGTGGGGGCTGTTGCACGGTCTTTACCTAGCAGCTTCCGTCTTCTACAAGCCTTATCAAAGAAAAATACACAAAAAGCTTGGTTTAGAACGAATGATGATTTTGACCGTTTGGCAACGGTTTCTTACGTTCAATCTGGTGTGCTTTTCTTGGATTTTTTTCAGAACGTACAATATCAAAGATTCCCTTAACATAGTGTCTCACTTGTTTTCTGGGACAAGCGGAACTTTAGCTTTTTTCCTTGCTTATGGTAAAGTTGAAATAATTGTAGCTATTTGTTCATTATTGATTATGCTTATAGTTTATTTGTTTACTAGAGATGAAAATAATGTGACTAGATTTTTGAATGGTCCAATCTATGTAAGATGGTCCGCTTATTATTCGTTGGTTGTCGCAATTATATTATTTGGAAAACACTTTGCTGAAAAACAATTCATATATACACAATTTTAATAAAACGATAAAACATGTGGTTGCTTACGATAAAATGAAAAAAGTAATACTAAAATGCCTTATATTGATAGTGCCTCTTGCAGTTGTCATTTTATTTTTTGAATACAATCTCCGCACTATGGACAACAGTTACAAGATTAAGACTAATAATCTTGAAACCAAATTGCGTAATATTGAAGTGATAAATATAGGTTCATCTCACGCAAATAATGCCATCGTTCCAGATATCATTTGGCCTGGTAAATCGTATAATCTCGCAAATTCAGCGCAGGATTTCTATTATGACTTTAAGCTATTAGAAAAATATGTAGATAAAATGCCGAATCTAAAACTGGTGATTATCCCAGTTTCATATCATTCGTTCGAATATAGGATTTCGAATGGCTTTGAACCATGGAGGGCTTATTATTACTCAGTTTATTGTGGGATTAATAGCGATTCTTTGCTGATACGAAGCGATATCCGTAATTATAGTGCATTTGCTTTGTGGGAACCTTTGAAAGCCGTAGGTTATGCCATGGAAGGATTTAAAGGTGAACCAGTGCAATTGGATGAATACGGATTTATGCGGGTGCCACCAGATAGTGTAGAGGTCATTGAGAAAAAGATTAATATAACGACTGGAAAAGCGCGGGTCGAAGAGCAACACAGGTTTATGAAAAAGGACAATGTGGTTTACAATGAAAAAATTTTAGATAAAATCATGCTGTTGCTAAAAGAAAGGCAAATAACACCAGTTTTCGTAACAGTACCAACTTACCATACTTACTATGATAATTTGCAGGAGAACAAGCTATCAGAAATGCATAAATTGATAAGCGGTTATTGTTCTACATACAAGGTAAAATATTACGATTATTACAAAGATGCTCGATTTAATATCACTGACTTCTCAAATAATGACCATTTGAATATGGATGGTGCTAAAAAATTCAGTAAAATAATCAGGAAAGATATTATTGAAAAGCTTGTAATCAATTAATGGGCATTACGATGCAGTAATCCTTGGGTGGGCGGCATAATTAATGAAAACATCACGAACCACACTCATTGCAATCAGTCTCGCATATCTGGCGTTCGTGGTCTACGGAAGCCTTGTTCCACTGCGGTTCCGGCCCCTCCCATTCGAAGAGGCGGTCGCCTCCTTTCGTTCCATCAAGTATCTGAATCTTGGGATCGCTTCCCGCGCTGATTGGGTGTCCAATATCCTTCTTTTTGTCCCCCTGGCGTTCTTCACAATGGGAGTCCTGGACGGGCGAGGAAAGGCGAGACGGATCATTACATCGGCAGCGGTGATGCTGGTGCTTGTTGCCTTAAGTGGAGCCATAGAGTTTACGCAGCTGTTTTTCCCGCCCCGGACGGTTTCCATTAACGACATCATTGCCGAGAGCGTTGGCGCGGCTGCGGGAGTTGTCGCATGGTGGATCTGGGGCCAGAGGGTACTTGCCTGGCTTGAGGGGGGGCAGCGGACCCGTGGACACGCCGATATCGCCACCCGAATTCTGTGGGGCTATCTGGCGATTCTCTTCGGCTACAGCCTTCTTCCCCTCGATCTAACCATCAGCCCGGTGGAGATCTTCCATAAGTGGCGCCAGGGACGCATGGTGCTGACCCCCTTTGCCTTCCTCTCTAAGCTCGATGCGAGGGGGATGTATGAGGTTGTTTCCGACGTTGCCGTATGGGTGCCGGTTTCTCTTCTGCTTGTTGCTTCGGGCAGGAAGGATCGGCGATCGGCCTGGATCTGGGCTGTTGGGGCAGCGTCGTTTCTGGAATTGCTTCAGGTGTTTGTCTGGACGAGGGTTTCGGATGTGAACGATGTGCTGGCTGCCATTGCGGGGGGGGGCATAGGCTCGTGGATTGGCGGTGTTGTATTCCATAAAGGGCAGGCAGTCGAGGCGGCGCCCACCGAAAGAAAATCGAAGCAGCTCTCGCTGGTCTGGGGATTGGGGTTTGTGATCTGGTCCGCCGTTCTTGTGGCTGTGTTCTGGTATCCCTATGATTTCATGGTGGACAGGGCATTCCTTCGAGAACGCATTGCGCTGCTGTTGGGGCGTGTGCCGTTCCATGCCTATTACTACGGGACCGAATACCGGGCGATAACCGAGCTCCTTCATCGCGTGGCGTTCTTTGCACCGCTGGGGGCCCTGGCGGCCGCATGGATACGGAGGGGACCGCGATCAGGTGTCGTCGACGCGGTTTTATGTCTCATCCCCTGCGGCCTTGTGGCCCTCATTGTCGAAGGTGGACGGCTGTTCATTCCGTCCAAACAGCCTGACACGATTGATCCTGTATTGGAGATTGCCGGAGCACTGACCGGCTTCTGGATTGCCCGGGCAGTCGTGGGACGGCAAAGCGTTTACCGCGGATCCGCTGTGAAGACGGTTTCCGGGGAGGTTGAAGCTCTTCCCGTTGACACGGTTGCCCGCCGGTCGCGTTCTGGGTCTTCCAGGCCCGTCGGCACGGGGCAGCTTACCATGGGACAGCTGGTGTTGCTCTGTGGAGGGCCGCTGGTATTTTGGCTTGTGGGTTCGGTGGCCATGAGCTTATCGGGGGTGCCGTACAATGTTCGCAAACTTTTTGGGGGCGGACATCCCGTGCTTACACTATTCATACTCTGCCTCGCCCTGTACTGGATATGTGGGGTGCCGGTCTGGTTCAGGGTATGGCTGGCACGGGGTTCGTGGCTGCGGGTGCCGGCATGGGTGGTGCTTGTGATGATTCATGGGGCAGTCTGCTATACTCTTCTTCGCCTGTCGGTTCCAGTGGAGATGATCCACAAGATTGTCGGTTCTCCGGTGCTCGGATGGCCGTGGGAGTGGGAACTGTTGGGACGTTTTCTGGCGCTCTTCGCCATCCCGTCTGTGCTCATGACTGGCGCGCTGTTGCCTGTGCCGGTCGGAATGGGATCGGTACGGAACCTCCCCTGGCGTTGGTTTGCCGTTGCGGCTGTTCTCCTTCCCCTGTCACACTGGGTGGTTGTCATCCAGGCGGATACGGACAATCTTGTGGAATTGATGGCAGGGGGAGGGACCTGGTTCTCGTCTATTCTCCTCGGTGG
The DNA here is from genome assembly GCF_030834625.1 of Geobacter sp. Lineage (NCBI taxonomy): Bacteria > Pseudomonadati > Thermodesulfobacteriota > Desulfuromonadia > Geobacterales > Geobacteraceae > Geobacter > Geobacter sp. Next base: position 80,997 of record NZ_JAUQXO010000026.1, on the reverse strand, counting down.
GTGGCTTTATGTCATGTTCCAGACCGGAACCATCCTTGCTGCCAGAGTGGCCGGCCACTGGCGGGTAAGTCTGACGGCTGCTCTCGTTTTCGTGGTTTTCTCTATTCCCCTGTGTTATGCGTTGTTGTGGGCCGGAACCGAGAACGATATCTACAAATACGAGAAGCATTTTTCTGCCTTGCAGTTCATGTTGAGTCCCGACCGGGAACATTATCTGGGCGGAGGGGGGCTTGCGGCGCGTTACTCGGTCGTTCATCTCCTTGCTGTTGGGGTAATCTGCGCGGCCCAGTTGACCGTAATGAAACTGCTGGGAATCTTCCAGGAGAAGCAGCAAAGAATCCGTCCATCACAGTTGAAGGAACGTGCATGAAAATCCTCCATATCCTAGACCACTACAAACCCCACTTCAGCGGCTATGTCTTCCGCACTGCCTCGATTCTGAAGAACCAGCGGGAATTGGGGCTTGACCCCGTTTTGGTCACTTCACCCAAACATGGCACTGTGGATCGCCCCCTTGAAGAGATTGACGGGATGCGGGTCTACCGCACCATGGCGACCGAGTTCGGCAGGTTTCCGTTCATCCGGGAGCAGCGGCTCATGGCGGCCCTGGGGAAGCGGATCGGCGAGGCTATTCTCGCGGAGCGGCCTGATGTGATTCATGCCCATTCGCCGAGTCTGAACGCCATGCCGGCCCTTAAGGTGGCGCGGCGCCACGGGATACCCATGGTGTACGAGGTGCGGGCCTTCTGGGAGGATGCGGCGGTGGACCACGGCACCTTTGCCGAGGGTTCCCTGAAATACCGGGTGAGCCGGCACCTGGAGACGGAGGTTTTCCGCAAGGCCGATGCCGTTTTCACCATCTGCGAGGGGCTCAGGCGAGACATTGCGGCCCGGGGGATATCGGCCGACAAGATCACCATAATCCCCAACTGCGTGGATGCCGATGCCTTTGCGCCTCTTGCCCGGGACGAGGAGCTGGCGGTAAAGCTCGGCGTGAAAGGGGAGCGGGTCTTCGGCTTTATCGGCTCCTTTTACAACTACGAGGGACTTGAACTTTTATTGGAAAGCTTTGCAAAGGCCCTCGGTGAGGGCATGAAGGCCCGGCTCCTCCTGGTGGGGGGCGGCCCCGAGTTCGAGGCGGTGAAGCGCAGGACCGATGAACTCGGGCTCGCAGGGCCGGTCATCATTACTGGCAAGGTCCCCCACGAGGAGGTCAACCGTTATTACTCGCTGATTGACGTGCTCGTTTACCCTCGGCTGAGCATGCGGCTCACCGAGCTCGTCACTCCCCTCAAGCCATTGGAGGCCATGGCCATGGGGAAGGTGGTGGCGGGAAGCGACGTGGGGGGGATAAAGGAACTGGTAACTCACGGGCACGACGGGTTTCTGTTCCCGGCGGGCGACGTGGGCGCCCTTGCGACACTATTGAATGAGCTCGCTTCTGCCGGGAACGATCTGCCTGGAATCTCCGCTAGAGCTATGGATACTGTGAGAATCAAGCACGACTGGCGGAAGGCGGTTGAGCGGTATCTGCCGGTGTATCAACGAATTGTGGCAAAAACTGTCTAACACCAAGAACAGCATAAACAAAGAGAATTGGCCTCACGATTACCTCATTACTCATGATAAAAACACCGGTAGTCAAGAAGTAATCAGCAGTCAAGTAATACTGAGAGCGACACTGGCAAGATGGATTAGCCTCATGATTACCCCATGATTAAGCATGGTTTTTTTTAATCCCAGAAATCATGAAGAAATCATGAGGCTAATATTGTATTTTTTGAGGGTTTTGCTCTATGTGCGGAATAGCTGGAATCATTGACATAACCTCTACCCCCGAACGTGGCCTCATCGAGCGGATGAATCGGATTATGCACCACCGGGGGCCGGACGGGGAGGGGTATTGCCTGGACGGTCCTGTGGCACTGGGTCATCGGCGGCTCTCTATCATCGATTTGTCGGGGGGGAAGCAACCGCTGTCCAACGAGGACGGGACGGTCTGGATTACCTTCAACGGCGAGGTCTATAATTTCCAGGAACTGCGGGATGAACTGATTGAAAAGGGGCATCGTTTCGCCACCCGCAGCGATACGGAAACCATAGTCCACGCCTGGGAAGAGTACGGCGAGGCGTGCGTGGAGAAGTTCCGGGGGATGTTCGCCTTCGCGGTGTGGGATCAGCGCAGGCAACAGCTTTTCGCCGCCCGGGACCGCCTCGGCAAGAAGCCATTTTATTACTGGTGCGATGGAAAGCGGTTCCTGTTCGCCTCGGAGATCAAGGCGATCCTCCAGGATGAGCGGGTGCAGCGGGAGCTCGACCCGGCTGCCTTGGCCGATTATCTCACCTACCACTACATTCCGTTTCCCAGGACAATCTTCAAGGGAATCAGGAAACTGGAGCCGGGGCACTGGATTTCGGTCGGGATGGGCGAGTCGACTCGTCTTTCCGTTACGACACAGAAATACTGGGACATTACCTACGCCCCCGATGCGTCCCTGACCGAGGCCCAGTGGGTCGAGGCGCTGCGGGAGAAGCTTCGGGAGGCGGTGCGGATCAGGCTCATCTCGGAGGTGCCGCTGGGGGCATTTCTCTCGGGTGGCATCGATTCGAGCACGGTGGTGGCCCTCATGAGTCAGGTGCAGAACGCGCCGGTGAAGACTTTCTCCATTGGGTTCAAGGAGGAGGATTTCAGTGAGCTTGTCTACGCCCGGCAGGTGGCGGAGCGCTTCGGCTGCGAGCACCATGAGTTCGTGGTGGAGCCCGATGCCATCGAGATACTGCCGAAGCTGGCGTGGGAGTTCGACGAACCCTTTGCCGATTCGTCCGCCATTCCCACCTACTATGTGTCGAAACTGGCCAGGGAGCACGTGACGGTGATCCTCTCGGGGGACGGCGGGGACGAAACCTTCGCCGGCTACCGGCGCTATGGCTGGGCCCAGGACATGTGCCGCCATGACTGGCTTCCTGCTCCCCTAAAAAAGACGCTCTTCGGCTTCCCGGGCAGGCTTCTTCCCGACGGAGTAAAAGGGAAGGGGGCGCTCCTCCACCTCTCGAAGGATCCCTTCGAGCGCTATGCGGGGCTTAACACCTTCGGTGAGCCGCCGTACCTGGACAGGCTTCTCTCCGTTGAGGTGCGCGCCGCCATTGGAAGGGAACTCCCCGATTTCTCGGTCATGAAGCGTTTTTACGACGCCCAGGCGTCGGCCGACTATCTGACCCGTATCCAGTACGTGGACACCAAAGTCTATCTCGCCGAGGATATCCTGACCAAGGTGGATCGGGCCAGCATGCTCTGCAGTCTGGAGACCCGGGCGCCGCTCCTGGACCACGAGGTGGTGGAACTGGCTGCCCACATGCCTCCGGGGCTGAAGCTCCATAACGGCGAAACCAAGTACATCCTCAAGAAGGCCATGGAGGGAATTCTTCCTCAAGAGATCCTTTATCGCCGAAAGATGGGGTTCGGCGTGCCCCTGGTCCACTGGTTCAAGAAGGACCTGACCGAGTACGCCCACGATCTCCTCCTGTCGCGAGAGGCACGGGAACGGGGCTTGTTCAATCCCACCGAGGTGACGGCGCTTCTTTCTTCTCACGCGAAGAGCGGTCGAGACCTTTCTGCGCGGATTTGGGCACTGCTCTTCTTTGAGCAGTGGTGCAGGAATTGGCTGTAACTGATGAAAATCCTCGTCGTGACATCCGTGTTCCCCAACAGCGTGCAGCCTACGCTGGGAGTGTTCGTCAGGGAGCGGATGTTCCGCGTAGCCCGTCACTGCGAGCTCAAGGTGGTTGCGCCGGTGCCGTGGTTCCCGTTCATCGGGCTGATCAGGCCCGGGTACCGGCCACGGGTACCGTTCCGGGAGATGCAGGACGGGATTGAAGTCTTTCACCCCCGCTTCTTCAATGTGCCGGCAATCTTCAAGTGTTTGGACGGTTTTTTCTTTTTTCTCTCGGCCCTGATGACGGTCGCACGGTTGCGGCGGTCGTTTCGCTTTGATGTCATTGATTCTCACTTTGTCTATCCCGACGGGCTCGGGGCGGTGCTCCTGGGCAAGGTTTTCGGGGTTCCGGTGACGATTACGTTACGGGGAACGATCCGCAAGCTTTCCCGCTACATGCTGAGGCGGTGGCAGATCCGGTATGCCCTTGGGAGTGCGGCGCGGGTCTTTACGGTCTGTGAGGACCTGAAGCGCGCGGCGACTGATCTGGGGATTCCATCCGGCCATGTTGAGGTAGTTCCCAACGGGGTAGATCTCGCCAAGTTCAGGAGGGTTGACCGGGAAGGGGCGCGCCGGGAACTGGGACTGCCCGCGGAAGGTCCCATCCTCATTTCCGTTGGGGGGCTCGTGGCGCGGAAGGGGTTTCACCGGGTGATCGAAGTTCTACCCGCCCTGCGTCGGCGGTTTCCGGATCTTCTCTATGTAATCGTCGGAGGTCCGTCGGTGGAGGGTAACTTCGAGCCGGAGCTCAGACGGCAGGTTGCAGAGCTTAAGCTGAATGATGCGGTGATCTTTGCCGGGGCCCAACCCCACGACCGTCTTCATCTCTGGCTTAGTGCCGCGGATATCTTCTGTCTTGCCACGAGCAACGAGGGGTGGGCCAACGTCTTTCTGGAGGCCATGGCCTGCGGCCTGCCGGTGGTGACGACCCGGGTGGGGGGAAATGCCGAGGTGGTGCCGTCGGAGGAGTATGGCATCCTGGTGGAGTATGGTTCGCGGGATGACCTTGAGAGGGCCCTTGGCCACGCCCTTGAACGACGGTGGGACCGGGAGAGAATAAGTGCCCACGCGGCTGAGAACACTTGGGATAGTCGGGTGGTCCAGTTGATGGGCGTCTTCGGCAAGATATGCGGCACAGGGATGGATGCTGCATAGAAGCGGCTCGTTTCACCTGTTTGTGAATTGTGCTCTGTGCCGAAGATTGTATTGGGGATCTACTTCGTGGGGAGGAAGCTGCTGCTATGAAACCGATAATCCGTAACGTTCTGTTTCCGATGCATGAGCGTCTCAAACACCATACCACCATCGAGCAGCATCGCGAATTGGAGCGGATCCAATGGCTTTCGCCGGAAGAGATCCGGGAGATTCAGCGGGAAAAACTTGGACGGTTCCTCGTGTCTGTACAAGGCACGGTTCCTCATTTCCGGGATATCCCGACGAGTCCCGAGCAGTTCTCGTCGATCCCCTTTACGACCAAGGCGATCATCCGCGCCAATACCGACGCGTTCAAGGCGACGGGGGCGCAGCGACTCACCCGGTTCAACACGGGGGGGTCGTCGGGAGAGCCGCTTATTTTCTATCTGGGGAAGCAACGGATCAGCGCGGACGTAGCGGCGAAGCTACGGGCCACCCGCTGGTGGGGTGTCGATATCGGTGACCGGGAGGCGGTGATCTGGGGGGCGCCGGTGGAGCTCTCCAAGCAGGACCGGATCAGGGAACTGCGTGATTGGCTGTTCCAGACGAAGCTCCTCTCGGCCTTCGATATGACCGAGGAAACCATGACGGCCTATCTCGCCTTTCTCCGGGAGTACCGGCCGAAGCAGGTCTTTGGCTATCCGAGCTCCATCTCGCTTCTGTGCGACGTGGCGAAGCAGAAGAAAATACGCCTTGACGACCTGGGGGTGCAGGTCGTCTTCTGCACCGCCGAGCGGCTCTACGACCACCAGCGCCAGACCATCGCCGGGGCCTTCGGGGCGCCGGTGGCCAACGGCTACGGCTCCCGGGACGGGGGGTTTATCGCCCACGAGTGCCCCGAGGGGCGTCTCCATGTAACGGACGAGAATATCCTCCTGGAAATCATCGACGAGCAGGGAAGGCCGCTGCCAGTGGGAGAGGTGGGCGAGATGGTGGTGACGCATCTGGAATCCCACGAGTTTCCCTTCCTCCGCTACCGTACCGGAGACGTGGGAGCTCTGTCCGATGAACGCTGCCCCTGCGGCAGGGGGTTGACGGTCCTCAAGTCCGTGGAGGGTAGGGCCACCGACTTCATCGTGACCCCTAGCCGGAAGGTTCTCCATGGCTTGGCCCTCATCTACAAGGTGCGGGACACGGTCGGTGTAGAGGCATTCAAGATCGTCCAGGAGGATTACGATCGGATAACCCTCTTCCTGGTGGTGAACGGGGCATTCACTGCGCGGGGCGAGGAGGAGATCAGGGCAGATTGGGACCGGCGCCTCGATAGCGAGGTTGCCGTTCAGATCGACTATGTGGAGAGGATACCCCCTGAGAAATCAGGCAAATTCAGGTATGTAGTGTCCAAGGTGACGATATGACGAGAATGAGAAGTGGAGAAGTGATTTCGCTGGTCATCTTCGGTGTCGCGTTTGCGGCATTGTACGGAGGTGACATCTATGGGATGGTCAGGGACTGGTCGATCGACGACAACTATTCCCATGGCTACCTGATCCCCGTGGTGTCGGGGTACCTTCTCTGGCAGAGAAGGGAGGAGGTTGCGGCAGCTGCACTGGAGGCAAGACCCACCTATTGGGGAATCGTGCCGATTCTCGTGGGGCTTCTGGTGTACCTAGTGGGCAACTTCGCCGGAGAACCCTTTACGATGCGGTTTTCCATGCTCTTCGTGATGGCTGGGGTGATCCTCTTTGCGTACGGGATGTCACTCTTCAGGACGGTCTCGTTTCCGTTTTTCTACCTCATTTTCATGATCCCACTCCCGTTTATCATTTACGACTCCCTCGCCTTTCCCTTGAAGCTGTTCGTAACGAAATACTCGGTGGAGACGCTCAAACTTCTGGGTATTCCGGTGCTGAGGGAAGGAAATGTCATTACTCTGGTCAATACCACCCTTGAGGTGGCGGATGCCTGCAGCGGCATGCGTTCCCTCGTATCACTGCTGGCGCTTGCCACGGCCCTCGCATATTTTGCGCATAAGGGATGGGGGAAGAGAGCGATTCTCATCATGCTGGCGATTCCAATTGCCATCCTGGCGAACGCCGTCAGGGTGATCGGCACGGGCATCCTTGCGAGCAGGATCGGTGCAAAGGCAGCAGAGGGATTCTTTCACGAGTTTGCCGGCCTCGTCATCTTCGGGGTTTCGATGGTGATGCTGGTGTTTGCGTCATATTGCCTGAACAGGATAGGTAAAGACCATGAATAGACGATTGGTGATTGTCGCGATTGTTTTGGCCATCTTTACAGGGTATCTGAAGACGTCTTCTTTTCAACAGAAGGTACCACTCAAGAGGGACTTTACGGAGTTTCCGCTTCGTCATGGGCCTTGGGTTGGCCGGTCTTACACTCTTGATGACCAGGTTACTGGTATGCTCAAGATGGACGAATACCTGAACCGGCAGTACATAAACGGTAATAATCAGGTTGGACTCTACATAGGATACTATGCGACACAACGGGAGGGAGGGCAGATTCACTCGCCCCAGATATGCCTCCCGGCTGCGGGGTGGGTAAAGGTTTCGGAGACGACCGATACGGTGACCGTCGATCGGTTGGGCCCGGTCAACTACGTGAAGTCAGTCTACCAGAAGGGGTCTGAAAAGGAGATCTTTGCCTACTGGTACAGGATGAAGAACACCAACATAACCAGTGAGGTAGCGTTACGGATGTACCGTTTTCTTCACGCGATCCGGTACGGAAGAAATGACGCGGCCTTTATCCGTGTGTCGGTACCGGTGAGGGACAATGTGGAGTCGGCGAACCAGGTAGCCCAGGGATTTTTGCGGGACTTTCTCCCGCTTCTTTCGGACTACTTGCCTGACTGAGTCCGGTTTTTTAGTTCATCACCAATGCGTCTGATAATTGAAAGTGGGTAGTTAACTGGCTTTGATTTCAGTTTTAACGCCTGCATCTCACTCTTGTTCCCGTAAGGATCGATGAGGGTGGCCCTGACCGTGTAGTCGGTATCGGGCCGAAGTCCCTCGACCACGGCATGGGGACGACGCGAGTAGAGAGGAGATACTCCCGTAGTCACGCCACCTTTGCCGTCGTCGAATGCGACACGCAGGATTGCAACTTCTGGGGTGTTCGGATTGTCGACCAGTTTGGTGCTGACCGTTGCGGTTACCTTGTCTGGTTGTGAGTCAAAAGAGACGGCAAGACTCCCCATGGCGACGGGAGGATTTGTATCGATCACCGTATTCCGGAGGTCGGGATGGAAGAGAGGGTCTCCGATGAGTGAGGTGGACCAGTTCACGTAGACGGAGGAGAGGAGGAAGCACTCCCCAAGGTCTCTTCCCCGAAAGAGGTACCTGACGAGGATGCGGTTGTCCCAGAAGGTCGCGTTGGTGATGTGTGGCCCCCCGCCGTAGGCGGGTGAGCCGGCAGCGGAGACGGTGACCCCTTTGGCCAACTGTTGCCAGATCTCGGCTTTCTTGTTGTTGAGCCCGTTGTGGCTGATAACCCTCCGCTCCATCCCCCCGGGATAAAATCCGGCGGTCAGCCAATCCGCCTTCTCGTTTCGGCATTCGCCGGTAGCATCCCCCGCAGGTCGTGCCATGAACGGCAATCCCTGGTCCTGCTGATGTTCGGTGTTGTTGAGAACGATAAAGCCGAGGGCTTCCAATTCCCTGTTTCCCCAGAGGTTCTCCCGTTCAGCTCTTTTGAGGCGCTCACCAAGAGATAGCTCCTTGGACTTGGTTCCGGCAAGGCCTCCCCTGACGCGACAGTCCATTTCGGGCCGAAGGTAACGCGAGGCATAAAGACTGTAATCGATGATTCGTTTAGCTTCCTCCACGTTGGTGCCGTCGATCCGGGATACGGCGTAGGCAAACATGCGGGGTTTAAAGGCCTCTCTCCGTTCAGATAGGGGGGGAAGCAGAACGAATTCAGGGGGTTTCTTGGTTTGCCTGAGATACGAGTATGTGTCAGGGTGCATGTAGGGGTTCCACTTTATTCCCGTCAGTTGGTGTCGCAGGGCGGTGGTGATAATGTGGTTGATCACGCCTTTGTCCTTGTCGGGGCCACCGGCCATATAGAAGGGAATGATCGGTGGTTTCAGGGTTTCCCAGCCGTAATACAGGGTCTGCAGCCTCTGCTCCAATGACGCGAGGTTGCCATGGTCTCCACGGTTGGATGTTGCACCGTGGTCAATACCGAAGGCTCCGTTAGCGGAGTAGGGAATGCCATGAACGACGACGATGTAGAGGATGTGGTCCTTGAGGAGGGTTCCGTTGGAGAGGGCATTCTTGGGATTATCGAGGAACTTTCGCACCGGCACGAGAGCATCTTCTTCGAGAATTTTGTCGTCGGGTATGCCGTCAGACCCCACAGGTGAAAAGGCGAAATCCCGGGCATCGTGGTAGCGGAGTGAGAGGTCGCGAATAACCTTACCGGAACGGTTTTTCAGCTTGAGCGACACTGTGACCGTGCCGGCGAAAAGTTTTGTGGCGTCGAGGCGGATGCTCCTCCCCTTGCCAATCACTGCGGGTGGATACGTAGGGTTGTCGTTCATTGATGAGGGAATTCCGCTCATCTTAAGGGCCGTCATGAGCGGGGTGACGATCTTTTCCTCTCCGGTCACCTCCGATCGGCAGATGATGCTGAGGGAGTTCCAGTCGGCATCCGGGTCGGAGATGTGGATTTCAACCTTGCGCGAATCCCGGACCCAGTCGAGGTTTTGTGGACGGGTTCCTTTCCCTCTGAAGACGATGCCGTTACGGTTGTCAGTACTCTCCTCCCGGACCGTCCAATCGTTGAGATGTTTTTTCCCCAAATGCCGGCAACTGAGGCCGAGAAGATAGGGCTTCTTGCCGGTCTTCGGGTCGGTGTGCATGGTGGCGTAGTATTCGGCGATCTCGCGGGAATCCTGGTCTGCCGACGTTCCTTGGCTCCGGTTCTTCCAGTCTGCGTTGTAAATGACGAGAACCTGGTCCTGCCTTGCGGCGAACGGTTCCAGTTTCTCAGAGGCGCTTGCGGGAGCAGCGACAATGGCAGTGAGGAGGGCAGCCGTGAGAAGCTTTCCGGCGGCAGATGCAAAGGACATAATGGAATACCTCCTGAATTGGCCCACAAGAGAGAGTATACCAGAGTCTCTCTGTCGGAGCAGTTTACAGTTCCGATTCTTTTTTTTGTCGATATTATTTACATGTACAGTGCTGTCTGGTAAAGATATGGTCATTGCCGCGTCCCGTCGGAGATGGCCGCCTGGTGAAAAACTGACAAGGAGCATGCATGAATTCTCTCAATCGTACGGTTTCCGTCGTAGGCCTCGGCTATGTGGGGCTCCCCGTGGCGGTGGCCTTTGGCAAGGTCAGAAAAACAGTTGGTTTCGACATCAACCCGGTCCGCATCCGGGAGCTGAAGGAAGGGCACGATCGCACCGGCGAGGTGGATACGCAGGAACTACAAGCCGCCGACATACTTTTTACCGATTCCACTCATGAACTGAAGCAGGCCGACTTCCACATTGTCGCCGTGCCGACGCCGGTGGACGATGCCAATCAGCCCGATCTCGCCCTGATGCTGAAGGCGTCGGAAACCGTGGGGAAGGCCCTCAAGAAGGGTGACATCGTTGTGTACGAGTCGACGGTCTACCCCGGCGTCACCGAGGAGGAGTGCGTGCCGGTGCTGGAGAAAGTATCCGGTCTTGCCTGCGGCGTTGACTTTACCGTGGGATACAGTCCTGAGCGGATCAATCCCGGCGACAGGGAGCACACCTTCACGAAGATCAAGAAGGTGGTGGCGGGGCAGGACGCTGAAACTCTGGAGATCGTTGCCCAGGTCTACGAGTCGGTGGTAACTGCCGGTGTCCACCGGGCCGCGAGCATCAAGGTGGCCGAGGCGGCAAAGGTCATCGAGAATACTCAGCGGGACCTGAACATCGCCCTCATGAACGAATTGGCCCTCATTTTTGACCGGCTCGGCATCGATACCAATGACGTGCTGGAGGCGGCCGGCACCAAGTGGAACTTCCTGAAGTTCAGGCCGGGGCTCGTGGGAGGTCACTGCATCGGGGTAGATCCCTACTACCTTACCCACAAGGCGGAGAAGATCGGCTACATTCCCCAGGTGATCCTGGCAGGCCGGCGGATCAACGACGGCATGGGGAAGTATATCGCCCAACAGGCGGTGAAGGAGATGATCCACGCGGGGCACTGTATCCGGGGGTGCACAGTGACGGTGCTGGGACTCACCTTCAAGGAGGACTGCCCCGATCTGCGCAACTCCAAAGTTATCGATATTATCCGTGAGCTCGTTGACTACGGTGTCGACGTTCAAGTACACGACCCCCTTGCCGACATCGAGGAGGCCGTTCACGAATATGGTGTGCGGCTCGTCCCCGTCGAAGAGCTGAAACCAGCCGCTGCCGTGGTGGCCGCGGTGGCCCACCGGGAGTACCGCGAGTTGACCGTTGCCGGGTTGAAGGGGCTCATGAGTGACGGGCCGGTGCTCGTGGATGTGAAGGGTATCTACGATCCTGCTGCGGTACGTGCCGCCGGCATTCGGCTCTGGAGGCTGTAACACCATTACGGGTAACGAATGATCCAGATCGCCCTTTCATCGGTAGCCCTGTTGCTGGCAGTTGCCTATGCCGCCAGCACCCTCTGGCGCAGCGGTCGCACCCTTGCCGCATACGTGTCTGTGGTGGCCATCGCTGTCTCGGCGGTGATCGAGTTCTGCGATCTCGCGGCCGTGGCGGGTTTCGGTGAACCGCTCGTCTGGAAACGGTACAGCCTCATTGCCGAGGGGCTTCTGCCTGCGTTGTGGCTCCTCTTTAGCCTCACCCATGCCCGTGCAGTGGGGGTCCGGTTTGTCACGGTCGCTCAAAGGATCCTCTTGGCGGCAGGCATTGCATTTCCGGTCCTTGTCCTTACCCTGCCGCGCGCCGCGTTCTTCTACTCGCCCGATTTTGACACCGAGCGTGTCCTTTTCCTCTCAAACACCGGCTATGTCTTCTATGGCGGGCTCCTCGTCTATGTGGTGATCTCGCTGATCAACCTGGAGGCAACCTACAGCAACGCCTCCCTCACGTCGCGGTGGAAGATCAAGTTTGACTTCATCGGTGCGGGAAGCTTTCTGGCAGTGCTTATCTTCTACTACAGTCAGGGGCTCCTCTACCGGACCATCAATATGAACCTGATGCCGCTGCGGTCGCTTGTCTTTATCCTTGCCTTGGGGATGATGCTCTATTCTCTGCTGGCCCGCGGTAACGGGGTCAGGATTGCCGTCTCCCGCAGCATGGCCTACAAGTCGGTGGTCCTTTTCGCTGTTGGGCTCTACCTCGTGGCCCTGGGGCTCATGGGGGAGGGGCTCAAGTATTTCGGCGAGGGACACCAGAAAACCCTGGCGCTGGGGGGAGCGTTTGTCGTCGGCATCTGCCTCCTGGTTGTGCTCCTCTCTGAGACAGCAAAGCGCAAGATCAAGGTCTTCCTCCACAAGAACTTTTACCAGAGCAAGTATGATTACCGCACCCAGTGGCTCCAGTTCACCGACCGCCTGGCCTCGGCCCGGAAGGAGGACGACCTTTGGGTGGCGATTCTCTCCGGTTACTGCGAGATATTTGCCATGGGGTGCGGTGGACTGTTTGTGCGTAATGGAGAGCACAACGATTTCCGGTGGGCTGCCGGCCATGAGCTTCCGGCGACAGAAGTTGTCCTGGCGGTGGGCGACCAGGTTGTCAGCCCCATGGTTGAGCGCTCATGGGTAGTCAATCTACGGGAGGATAAGCCTGTCTCTCTTCCCGAGCAGGAGACCTATTTCACGGAGAATGGCATTCAGTTCCTGGTCCCGCTCTTCAGCGCCGAGGACCTGGAGGCCGTGCTGGTCCTCGGCAGGCCAGTAAACCAGAACGAGCAGTACCTCTATGAGGACTATGACCTGATGAAGACCCTGGCACGTCAGGCCGCCTCGGCGCTCATGAACCACCGCCTGTCCGAGCAGTTGGCCCGTTCTCGGGAGTTGGAGGTGATGGGGCGGGTATCGGCCTTCATCATCCATGATCTGAAAAACCTGGTCTATACGCTGTCGCTGACGGTGGACAACGCCCAGGAGCACATCGCGGACCCCGAGTTTCAGGAGGACATGCTCGACACTCTTTCGAACACCGTGAACCGGATGAAGGTGCTTATCTCTCGTCTGAAGAATCTCCCAGAGAAGCGGTCGCTGGAACTGGAGCAGGTGAATCTCTACCTGCTCGCCACCGATACGGCGGCCATGGTGCCGGGAAACGGGTCGGTTTCCGTTGGCGGGTCTGACTCCGTGGCGGAGGTTGACCGGGAGGAAATCCAGAAAGTGGTGATGAACCTTGTTGTCAACGCCCTTGAGGCGACGGACGGCAAGGGCCCCGTGAGGGTCGAGGTCGGCACGGGAAGTGAACCCTTCATCCGCGTAAGCGATAATGGATGCGGCATCCCGGAAGAGTTTCTCCGGTCGCAGCTCTTTTCACCCTTCAAGACCACCAAGAAAAAGGGGCTCGGCATCGGGCTCTACCAGTGCCGGCAGATTGTAGAGGCCCACGGCGGCCGGATCGATGTGGAGAGCACCGTGGGCATGGGGACGGTGTTCACCGTCTGGCTTCCCTCGGTAAGTACGTGACGCGCTCGGCCGCTGTTTTACCCACCGCTGATTTCACAGCGTGCATACAAGGAAACGACCAATGGAAAAGCTTCTTATAGTCGACGACAACGAAGATATTCGCCGCCAGCTCAGGTGGGGCATCGGGAAGGAGTATTCGCTGTTTCTTGCCGCCGACGGCACCGAAGCCCTGGATCTCTTTCGCAAGCAGCGCCCCCAGGTGGTCACCCTCGACCTGGGGCTTCCCCCCCATGAGGACAGCTCCGAAGAGGGATTCCGCTGCCTCGGGGAGATGCTCCGTATCGCCCCCGACGTGAAGGTGATCGTCATCACCGGTAACGAAGGGAAGGAGAACGCCGTCAAGGCAGTCCAGATGGGGGCCTACGATTTCTATCAGAAGCCCATTGATCTGAACGAGCTCAAGGTTATTATCAAGCGGGCCTTTCATCTGCAGACCCTGGAAAACGAGAACCGCCGTCTTCAGAGCGCCCTGGAGGGGGGCGACGCGGACGTGAAGGGGATCATCGGGCAGTGTGTCGAGATGCAGCAGGTGTTCTCAACCATCAGGAAGGTGGCTACTTCGGATATCTCTGTTTTGATTCACGGCGAGAGCGGCACCGGCAAGGAGCTCGTCGCCCGGGCCATACATACCATCAGCCTGAGGAAGGACGGTCCTTTCATCCCCATAAACTGCGGCGCCATCCCCGAGAATCTTCTGGAGGCGGAACTTTTCGGCCATGAGAAGGGTGCCTTTACGGGGGCCATGGCCCGGGTGCAGGGGAAGGTGGAGTATGCCCACAAGGGGACTCTCTTCCTTGATGAGATCGGAGAACTCCCCCTGAACCTTCAGGTCAAGCTCCTTCGTTTCCTTCAGGAAAAGGTCATCCAGCGGGTGGGCGGCAGGGAGGACATCCCCATTGATTCGCGCATCATTGCGGCCACCAACGTTGACATCATTCGCGCGATGGAGGAGGGGCAGTTTCGGGAGGATCTCTACTACCGGATCGGCGTGGTAACCATTACCCTTCCACCCCTCAGGAGTCGGGGCGACGACGTAATGCTGCTGGCTAATCTTTTCCTTAAACGGTGTTCTAGCGAGTTTAAGAAAAAGATTAAGGGTTTTAGTGAAAAATCCCGCGAATACATGGGAAGTTATGCTTGGCCGGGAAACGTGAGGGAGCTGGAAAACAAGGTTCAGCGGGCGGTCCTCATGGCGTCGGGGTCGGTTATCGAACCCGATGATCTGGGCTTCACTGAAAAGCCCACGTCAAGGAGGGCGAGCAGCGCCGAAATAACAACCCTACGCGAGGCCAGGGAGCGGGTGGAGCGGGAGATGATCAAGGGTGCCGTCGCCAACAGCAAGGGAAACATAGCCAAGGCAGCGGAAGAATTGGGGATCAGCAGGCCGACTCTGTACGACCTCATGAGGAAGCACGGTATTAATGCGTAGCGGGGAACCGGCGTGACACGAATAACCGTCCGTCGGTTTAGATCCATCTCACAACCTTATTTCGCCATCTCACTCACCACAAGTTCCAACGCCTCTACCACCTGCGGATCGTAGAGCGTCCCCGCGTTTTTCCTGATCTCTGCGAGGGCGTCCGCCGTCTCCATGAGGGGGCGGTAAGATCTTTCCGACGTCATGGCGCAAAAGGCGTCGACCACCGACAGAATCCGCGATAAGAGCGGAATATTGTCTCCTCCGAGTCCGTCGGGATAGCCGGTTCCGTCATGCCGCTCATGGTGGTGGAGAATTCCCCGCTTGATATCCTCCGAGAACTCGAACGATTCGAGGAGACCCACTGTTGTATAGGGGTGGATCTTGAGGGTGTTCTGCTCGGCGGGCAGAAGTTTTCCCTTCTTGTTCAGGATGCTCTCCTCAAGGAGAACGAGTCCCAGGTCGTAGAGCACGGAAGCGAAGAGGATCGACCGGCGTTCTTCCTCTCCTATGCCGAGTTTCACCGCAATTCCTACCGCCACGTACGGGAAGCGGGAGTCTTTCTTGTGGTACTTCTTCTCGGCGTTGATAAGGCTGTCGAACGAGCTGATGAACTGCCGGAATTCGTCCTCCTGGTGGTCCCCCGCGTAGAGCCGTTCCATAAAATGCGACACCCGCTCGCTCATGGCCTGTGCCAGGTCGAAGTCCATGCCGGTGAAGGGATTGGCCGACCGCTTGTTGTTGAGGTTCAGGACGCCGATGACCTTGCCGCCCACCTTGAGGGGGAGCGAAATAAGCGACTTGCTGTTGTACTGGGAGACGCTTTTTCTTCCGAAGCGGGGATCCTGTTCAATGTCTTCTATAAAGAGCGGCTCACCCTCAAGGGCGACCCAGCCGGCAATCCGTTCACCAATGCGTACCCGGGTCTGCTTGACCATGAGGTCATCAAGGCCTCTGGAACCCTTGATCATGAGATCGCCGGTCAGGTCGTCACAAAGCATGACGGAGCACATGTTCACATCGAGAACATCGGAGATGAACTCCAGGAACATATCGATGGTCGTATTGACGACGGCGTCCACTTTCTGCCGAGTGCTTTTCGGTATGGCGAGGGAGACCACGAGTCCGGCGGCGGTATTCTCGGCGACCAGGTCCCACCGGTGAATGTCCACCACCTTGCGGGCCAGGTAGAGTTTGAGCTTTTCGTCGGGGACGTCGGTCTGGAACAGGTGATTGGAGCTGAAAAGGTAAGGGGTGATGCTGTCGGGCAGCCTGCGAGGCAGACAAATGGAGACGTGGATCTGATCGTTTTCCCGTGCGGAGATGACAACCTCGTCGCCCCGCTCCAGAAAATGGCTCAGCCCTTCGAGGATGTTCAAGAAAAACTGAACGATCCTGATACGGTCGCCAACGACGTCTGACACCCCTTCGCCGACTTCCACCTTCAGGGTCATGCCCTTGCGGGCAAAGAGGGTCTTGATGCTCTTTGATCCGCAAACCTCGCTGAGTACTTCCCTGAGGCTCACCACGGTCTTGGTGATGAGCATCGTCTCGTCCTCGAACCTGAGAAAATCGAGCTGGTTTTCAACGATACTGATCAGTTTGTCGGCTTCGCCGGAGATGATGTCGTAGAACTCTTCCTGTTCGCGCCGCGAGAGTCGTTCGGACTGCTGCAGGTAGTAGACGGAGCCTTTGATGGAGTTGAGAGGGGTGCGCAGTTCATGGGAGACGCGGGTAATGAATTCGGTTTTGACCACGTCACTCTCGATGAGCTTGCGGTTTATCCCCTCCAGTTCCACTGCCTTGAAACGGAGTTGACTGACGAGCATGGCGTTTTCGAGGGCGATGGCCGCCTGGTTGGCGATGATTTTGATAAGGGAGAACTCGTCATCGTTGAAGGAGGCACCATCCGACTTGTCGTTGATGTTGAGGACGCCGAGGAGCCTGTTCTTGCTGATGATGGGGCAGGAAACGAAGGAATTCGTCCGGTAGCGGTCACGGGTCAAACCCTTGAACCGCGGCTCGTTTGCCAGGTCTTCTACGAGCATGGGAGTGCGGTTCATTGCCACGACGCCTGCGATACCTTCGCCAATCTTTGCCCGGTAGGTCCTGACCAGGCTGAGATCGATGCCGCGTCCCGCCAGGATATAAAGTTCATCACGTTCGTTGACGAGCATAAGGGAACCCTTCTCGGCCCTGGTGTAATTGATGGCCAAGTCGAGCATGAGGTTCGCGATGGCACTCAGATTGTCTGTAACCACCAGGGCGTTCGAGATCTCCTGAAGTATCGAGAACTTCTTTTCGAACAGCCGTAGATTATCTGATACGGAGTTCATGTAAGCATCTATCCCCGTGCGGCGTCTTTTTGGCGATGTTGCCGAAAGAGGCTCAATCCATTAATATGACACGCAACAAGAGTGCCAGAAACAAATAGAAAGTTTTCTCAAGTTTTTCAGTGAGTTTTGCTGTTGAGGAAAATAATGGCAGGGGAACACTTGTAAAGTTTTATTGAATCATCGGGGTGATGGTGTCGGTTAATTTGACAGTCTGTCAGGGTTTTGCCTTTTTCTCCAGTTCCAGATCCAGAGTCTTGAGTTTCTCGATATTGAGCCGCATCTCCTTGTTCTCACGGGTCAGGGAGAGGTTTAAATCCTTAAGGCTCTTTAACTGGCGACGCAGTTCAGTGGTTGTCTGGAGGTGGCGGGGAGCGTTGGCGAGAAATTCGGTAACTGATGCCGCCTGGTTTGACCAGGGGCTTATGGGATACTCCTTCTGGAGCCGTTCAAGATATTTTAATGCATTGGATATCTCTTCCCGCTCCAGGTCGGACGGCACGGTGAGGAGTCCGAGGCGGAAGAGGGCTTCGTCAGTTATTCCTGGTATCCCCGCTGTCGCCACGATCGCCGCAAGGATGGTTGCGGCCTTTTCAGTGTTCCCCCGTTCAATGAGCTTTACTGCCTGGGCGAGTTTCTCCTGCTGGACGGAACGCTGGCGTTGACCCTCCAGAGACTTCTGGACCGTTGCACAGCCGGAGAGGTATGCCGCAAAGAGAATGATAATGATCATACGTGTATTCATCGGATAGTCCTGCGTCTG
The DNA here is from genome assembly GCF_030834625.1 of Geobacter sp. NCBI lineage: Bacteria > Pseudomonadati > Thermodesulfobacteriota > Desulfuromonadia > Geobacterales > Geobacteraceae > Geobacter > Geobacter sp. Next base: position 62,988 of record NZ_JAUQXO010000026.1, on the reverse strand, counting down.
TTGATGAGGTAGTTGCTACCGGGAGATTTTTTTAGAAGGTCCTTGATGTCGGCCGCTGCCTTGGCTATCTCCACGGCGGAGGAGAATTCCCCCTTCTTGCTTATTACGACCGCCACCGAGATGCTCATGATGGGGAAGGTGCGGGAGACGCCGTAGCGGTCGACCCCCTCTATAGCGCCGCGAGCAAGGTCTTCAGCGGAGTAATGGTTGCGGATGAAGTCGTCGAATCTGCCGATAACAGCCTCGCAGAGGGAAGCACCCCGGTCTGCCCCCACGACCATCACGAAGTCGTCACCTCCCACATGGCCCACGAAGGCATCGCCACCGGCAATATCACGGACTGTTTCGTCGATCAGCTCACCGGTCAATTTTATCACTTCACTTGCCTTTATGTAGCCGTACCGATCGTTAAAGGCCTTAAAATTGTCGAGATCGGCATAGCACACCGCAAAGGGGTCGCCGGATTGGAGGCGCCTGTTCAGCACCCGCTCGATGGCAATATTGCCGGGGAGCCGGGTCAGCGGGCTTGCATCGAGGCTTATTTGCTCCAGTTCCTTAAGTTTCCTTCCCATGCGGGAGAAATCTTCGGCCAAGGCGCCAATTTCGTCACCCGTGGGGATTTGGGGGTCGTAGTCGAAATCTCCTTCGGCTATCCGGTGCATTCCCTTCTTGAGTTTCCGAATTGAGGTGGAGATGGTGTGAACGGTGAATATTGCAACGGAAACGGCAAGGATGAATCCGGAGAATGCCAGCATGAGGGTGAGCTTTACCGTGGCCGCTTCGCGCCGGTCAGCCTCGGCAAGCTTTTCCGCAAGGAGCTTCTGGCGGGACGAAGAGAACTCCTCGATAGACTCGACGACTGCGTCGGCCTCTTTCTTGGCGGGAAGAGGGTCGCTGCCGCCGGTTGCGAAGATGCGCTCGGCCTCCTTCCGGTAGGCCTCGTAGCCCATGACAAGAGAGCGGAAGCGACCGTTGTTGTCCCGTTTGCCGATTTCGCCGAGTATCGTCAGGAACTCGGCTTGGCGCTGGAGGTACATATCCCTGAATTCGTCGCTTTTCAGGATGGCAAACTTGCCGGCGAGGCGCTCTTGGGCGAGCATTGATTCACGGAGTTGGTTGGTGGAGTTGATGACAAAAAGGTCGGTTTTCGCAATTTCCTTCGCGGTCCGGTTGAGGGAATAGAGCCCCATGACCGAGAAGGCGAGGGCCGTCGTGGTCAGAAAGAGCATCGCGGCATAGCTCGCGATGAGTTTCTGGATGAGGGTGAAGCGGGAACGGGATTGATGATGCACCATAGATTCACTCACGCGGCGGTTTCCTCAAAGCGCTTCATTGTAGTGCAGCGGACGAGGCAAGTCAACAACGTGGGGAAAGCCCAGGCTACGCGCCCTCTTTGCGGTTGCGAGGGGGCGAGTCCTGTGCTATATAAAGGCTGAATTTACGGACACGGAGAGCCCATGATCGGCCTAGACAAGATCATCGAGAATGCCCTCATGGAGGATATCCATACCGGCGATATAACGACCCTTGCGGTGGTGCCTGATCGACGCCCGGCCCGCGCCCGTCTCATCGCCAAGGAGCCGCTGGTTCTGGCCGGCATCGATGTGGCCGCTCGGGTCTTTACCTTCCTTGACGGGTCGGTCCGTTTCGAGGTGAAACAGGGGGACGGCGTGCGTCTTGCCGCCGGCGATCTGATTGCCGAAGTTGCCGGCGACTCTGCGATCCTTCTTCAGGGGGAAAGGGTAGCGCTCAATCTCCTCCAGCGGATGTGCGGCACCGCAACCCTCACGGCCAAATACGTGGAAGCCGTTGCAGGTACGGGGGCACGCATCGTCGATACGCGCAAGACGACGCCGGGGCTTCGGGTCCTGGAGAAATACTCCGTCCGCGTTGGTGGAGGCATCAACCACCGCACCGGTCTTTACGACGGAGTCCTCATCAAGGAGAACCACATTGCCGCCGCCGGCGGTATCACACGGGCCATAAGCCGCGCCCGCGCCTACATTCCCCACACCATGAAGATCGAAGTGGAGACCGAGACCCTCTCTGAGGTGACCGAAGCCCTTGAGGCCGGTGCCGACATCATCATGCTCGACAATATGGACCTGGCGACCATGCGGGAAGCGGTTACCATAATTGGTGGACGGGTTCTCGTGGAGGCCTCGGGGGGAGTCAACCTGGAGACGGTTCGGGGTATCGCCGAGACCGGCGTCGATATCATTTCTGTGGGGGCGCTAACCCACTCTGCACGGGCTATGGACATCTCGATGCTCCTGGAGGCTGAGTGAGCGTAGCTTCTCCACGCCCTGATGGAGGCAGCAACCGGGAGATCGACCGGAAGATACTTGAAATCTTCAGGAGCCGGGACGAGGGTGTCGTTTCCGGCGAAGAGCTGAGCAGGTCCCTGGGCGTGTCACGCACCGCCGTCTGGAAACATATCAAGGCCCTCAAGGACCTTGGCTACCGCATTGAGGCGGTTCCCTCCCGTGGATACAGCCTCGTCTCAACTCCCGATATCCTCACTCCCGCTGAACTGTCATCCGGCCTTCACGTCACAAGAATCGGCACGTCGCTCGTGTGCATTGGTGAAGCTGAATCGACCAACGTCCTTGCCTACCGTCTCGCAGAAGAAGGCGCTGCCGAAGGGACCGTGGTGATAGCCGATGCCCAGACCCGGGGCAAGGGGCGGCTCGGCAGGCAGTGGGAGTCACCGCCTGGGGTCAACCTCTACTGTTCCATCATTCTTCGTCCCCCAATCATGCCGCTCCACGCCCCCCAGCTGACCTTTCTCTCGGCGGTGGCGGTGGCCGAGGCCATTGAGCGGTCTGCTGGCCTAACACCAGCAATCAAGTGGCCCAACGACGTCCTTGTGAACGGGTTTAAGGTGGCCGGCATGCTCAATGAGATGAGCGCCGAGACCGAGCGGGTCGAGTTTCTCATCCTTGGCATCGGCGTCAACATCAATATGCAGCGAGATCAGTTCCCGCGCGACCTTCGCCACCCGGCAAGCTCTCTCGCCATCGAAGCGGGGCGCGAGGTGGAGCGGCTTCCCTTTACCCGGGCGCTCCTGGAATCCCTTGACTCACATTATGTACGGTACCTTGCCGGTGGATACGATCCGCTCCGGCAGGCATGGCTTGCCAGGAGCGCCGTCATGGGGCGGAGAGTCCGGGTGAGCGGCCAGGATGGCGAGAGAATAGGGACTGTTGAAGGGATCGACGAAATCGGCGCCCTTCTCATCAAGGATACCGACGGGCTGACGCAGCGGATACTGGCCGGTGATGTAACAATTGAAGAGTGAAGAAGCGAGATAGTGAGGTAGTGAGATAGTAAGGGCAGTTACTCCCTCGTTGTCTCCATCCCTCGCTATCTCGCTGTTTTCCGGAGGGAAATCATGCTTCTCGTCATCGACGTGGGCAATACCAATATTGTTCTCGGCATCTACGACGGCCACAGGCTCTTACGGGACTGGCGGATATCAACTGACAAGGCCAAGACGTCCGACGAGTACGGCATCCTGATCCGTGAGCTTTTCCGTAGCGCCGGTATCGACTTTAAGGATGTGCGGGCCATTATCATTTCTTCGGTGGTGCCGACTTTGTCCGGAGTCCTGGAAAGACTTTCCCGGAACTACTTCGGTTACTGCCCCATTGTGGTTGGTCCCGGCATAAAGACCGGCATGCCGATCCAGTACGACAACCCCAAGGAGGTGGGAGCCGACCGGATTGTCAACGCAGTGGCTGGCTACGAGAAATACAAGACATCCTTGATTATCGTCGATTTCGGCACCGCCACCACCTTCGATTATGTGAACCGCAAGGGGGAGTACTGCGGTGGCGCCATCGCCCCGGGGCTCGTCATATCCATGGAGGCCCTGTTCCAGAGGGCGAGCAAGCTTCCCCGCGTTGACATCGTGAAGCCCCCGGTGGTTATTGCCCGCAACACAGTCAACTCTATGCAGGCTGGCATCTTCTACGGGTATGTGGGGCTTGTGGACGAGATCGTGACCCGCATGAAAGCGGAGAGTAAGGATACCCCCCGGATCATCGCCACGGGGGGACTCGCCGGGCTTATCGCCCCCGAGTCTAAGACCATCGAGGCGGTGGAGGAGTACCTTACGCTGGAGGGACTGCGGATACTGTACGAACGGAATAGGGAGTGAGATAACGATATAGCGCGGAAGTCAAAAGGTCGATGAAGACCTATACCTTATCATCACGGGAGGATGTATGGGCAAGTATGATACCGCAAAGTTGAGAAACCTCGGAATTGTCGCCCACGGCGGCGCAGGCAAGACCTCTCTCACGGAAGCCATACTCTTCACCACGGGGATGATTGACCGTCTTGGCCGGGTCGACGACGGCACGTCCACCATGGATTTCGAGCCCGAGGAGATCAAGCGGAAGATCACAATCTCGTCCTCCCTCGACCACTGCGAATGGAATGGCCATTCGCTCCACATCGTCGACACCCCCGGCTACGGAAACTTCATCGCCGACACCCGTTCCTGCATGCGGGCGCTGGGTGGGTGTGTCGTGATCCTCTCGGCCATCTCCGGCGTCAAGGTTCAGACCGAGGAGGTCTGGGAGTGGGCCAACGAGTTCGAGCTTCCCCGCATTGCCTTTGTCAACAAGATGGACCGGGAATATGCCAACTTTCTCCGAGCCATCGACGACATGCAAAAGTCCCTTAAGGCCCGCGGCGTGGCGGTTCAGATGCCCCTCGGTGCTGCCGAAACCTTCGAGGGGGTCATCGATCTCATCACCATGAAGGCCTACCGCTATGCCAAGGACGGCTCCGGCACGTTCACGGAGGAGGAGATTCCCGCTGAAGATCGTGACGAGGCCCAACGGCTCCGCGACATCCTCGTGGAAACCGTTGCCGAGGCCTATGATGCCCTGACCGAGAAATATCTGGAAACCGGAGAGCTTACCGAGGAGGAGATTCTGGACGGTCTGCGTATCGGTACGCTCCGTTACACTTTTACGCCTGTCTGCTGTGGCTCGGCCACCTTGAACATCGGCGTTCGCCATCTGCTCGATTACATTTGCCACTGTCTTCCGTCCCCCCTTGACCGGGGAGCCGTTGTCGGTGCCAATCCCAAGACCGGCGAACTGGTCGAGCGCAAGCCCGACGAGGCAGAACCCTTCTCGGCCCTCGTATTCAAGACCACGTCGGATCCCTATACCGGCAAGATTTCCATTTTCCGGGTTTATTCAGGGGTCCTTAACTCCGATTCGACTATCTACAATCCGGTCCGCGAATGTGAGGAGCGGATCGGCCAGATCTACGAGTTGGAGGGGAAGAAGCAGAAGCCGATCAAACAGGCCGTGGCGGGCGACATCGTGGCGGTGGCGAAGCTCAAGGAGACCCTCACCGGCGACACTCTTTGCGACAAGGACAAACCGATCGTTTATGAGCCGGCTAAACTGCTCCAGCCGGTCATTTCCTACGCTATCCAGCCCAAGACCAAGAACGACGAGGACAAGATTCACGGCGCGCTCCAACGGCTCATGGAAGAGGACCAGACGATCCAGATCCGCCGTGATGAGAAGACTCGCGAACTTATTCTCTCGGGCATGGGGCAGGTACACCTTGAGGTTACCATCGAGAAGCTGAAGCGCAAGTTCAATGTCGACGTGGAGATGAAAACCCAGAAGGTGCCCTATCTGGAAACCTTCAAGGCCCAGGTGAAGGCCCAGGGGAAATACAAGAAGCAGTCGGGGGGCAGGGGCCAGTACGGCGACTGCTGGGTGGATTTTTCTCCTCAGCAGCGGGGCGAGGGATTCCTGTTCGAGGACAAAATCGTTGGCGGCGTCATTCCTCGCCAGTATATCCCGGCGGTGGAGAAGGGAATCTTCGAGGCATCCCAGGACGGGTTCCTGGCAGGCTATCCCATGGTGGACTTCAGGGCTGCTGTCTATGATGGTTCCTTCCACACGGTCGATTCATCGGAGATGGCGTTCAAGGTTGCCGGTTCCCTGGCCTTCAAAAAGGCGATGGAGACGGCCAAGGTGGTTCTCCTGGAGCCGATGATGAACATGAAGGTGACGGTTCCCGAGGAGACCATGGGTGATGTGATCGGCGACCTGAACTCCCGGCGTGGCAAGGTGGTCGGCGTCGAGCCCAAGGCCAATTCCCAGATCATCCGGTCCGTGGTTCCCATGGCCGAGGTTCTTTCCTACGCCAACGATTTGAAATCCATGACCAGCGACCGTGGCCTCTTTACCATGGAGTTCTCCCACTACGAAGAAGTGCCGAGTCATCTGGCACAGAAGATCATTGCCGAATCGGCCAAGGCGAACGAGAAAAACAGCCACTGACCGAGGCAGAATCAGGAGGAACGTATCAGATGAACATCGAATTTGATCAGGAGCCCGGGGATAAGTCATCAAAGGGAGGGGGGAGCAATTCTCGTCTCCTCCTTCTGGTGCTTCTGCTTCTTGTGGCGGTATTCGGCTATCTCTTCTACTTCACCGACCTCATCAAACCACGCCAGGAGGCCCAGGCGCCGGCGCCGGTTCAGCCTAGCCAGGTGAAACAGCCGATCCCTCCCAGACCAGGCGGCCAGCCGCCTGTGGATGCACCTGCCGAATCTTCACAGCCGGGGGCCGTCACTCCTGCCACGACCGCACAGTCTGAGCCGCCGAAGGTGGGTCAGGAACAGAAGGCGCCTGAAAAGGCCAAGACAGAACCGCCGAAGCCCGAAGCAGCGAAAGCAGCCAAGCCGGAGGTCCCTGCAGCGAAGAAAGATCAGCCCAAAGCTGCTGAACCGGCAAAGGCTCAGGTAGACGCAAAACAGAGGGCTGCCCAGACTCAAGCGGATGACAAACAGAAGGCCGCACCTCCTCAGACCCCGACGAAGGGGGTGAAGAAGCCTGTTTCAACTTCGGAGAAACCCAAGACTGCCAAGGGTGAGGAGGGCAAAAAGTCTGCGGCAAAGAAAGAGGCAACCGGCGTTGCCGTTGCCAAAACGCGAATCACGGCCAAGGCTTCTGCTGCCCCTAAGCCTGCTGCCGCGAAAAGGGCGGGAGAATACACGCTACGGATCGGCGAGTATGTTGTGCCTACGGCAATGGAGAAGGATAAGGTGAAAGTCCGCGAGGCCGGTCTCACGCCTGTCGTGAAGCAGGGAGTCAGGAAGAAAGAGCCGATGATCCGGTTGTTCTTCGGCGAGTATGCCGATCAGGAAACGGCCCGCAAAGAACTCCAGAGACTGCAAGATGCCACCGTGGAGGGGTTCGTTCTCAAAGAGGGAGGTGCGTATCAGGTCTATGCCGGATCCTACTTCGCGCAGGAGCGAGCCACCAAGGAGCAGGAGCGTCTGGCGGGGCTTGGGTACAGGCTTACCCTCAGGAAGGTGAACGTTGCCGTGCCGACTGTCCTCCTGACGGCAGGCAAGTACGGGAGCCGGGATGAGGCCCTCAAGGATGCGGCGCGACTGAAGAAAAAAGGGCTTGCTCCGTCCGTTATCCCAAACGACAAGTAGCGGAGCAACTTCCCTGAAAGTAACCCTGAAAATATCTCCCCGGGCCGCGAGGTTTCTTGCCAAGGGGGTGCCGAGCGAGGAAAAACTGAAAGTGGTCGGGGGGGAGGCGGATCTTTCCCCTCCCGATTTGGTAACGGTTCTCTTTTTCCTGGCCCATGACCAGGATGGCGCTGTCAGGGATGGGGCACGGATGCGTCTCGCGGAGCTGCCGGAAGGTATGCTCCGCGAAGCTGTTTCCACCCCCTCTCTCCATCCGAGAATTCTGGACGGGCTTGCCCGCCTTCACTACCGCAATGGAGAGATGGCCGTACTGATAGTCTCCCACATCAACTGCAGTGAGGAGACACGGATATTCCTCGCAGAGCATGGCATAGAGGGCGCGCCTCGGCCTCACCATGCCGCGACACAGCCCCACAGGAACGAGGAGCCGGGGACGGATGAGGAACTTACCGAGGAGGGTGAGGAGCCGGTCGACGAGGAAAGCGAGGCGTTCCGGGGAAAATACCAGCTTGCCCAGGTCATGGGGGTGTCCGACAAGATCAAGATAGCCCAGACCGGCGACAAGGAATGGCGGATGATCCTTATCCGGGATTCCAACAAGCTTGTGTCGGGGACTGTCATCAAGAATCCCCGGATCACTGAACAGGAGGTTCTGGTGATCGCCAAGTCGTCCATTCAGAATGACGAGATTCTTCGCGTCATCTGTGCCAACAAGGAATGGATCAAGAACTACCAGATACGCAAGGCTCTCGTGGAGAACAACAAGACGCCGCTCCCCACGGCACTCCGCTTCCTGGCGACTTTGGGCGAAAAGGACTTGGCCCACCTGGCCAAGAGCAAGAGCATCTCGTCGGTTCTTTCGACCCAGGCGAGGAAGCTGCTCCTCAGCAAGAAAAAGGACCGATAGGATAGGAGGACGGCAACGATGGCCCTGTTCAACAGAACGAAGCGCGAGATTAACGCAAAGATCGTCTACTTCGGACCGCCCCTCGCCGGCAAGGCCACGACCCTTCACTTCATCCACCGGAAGCTGAAGCCGGAGTACCGTGGCGCCATGAAAACGATGGGGGGGCAGATGGACCGCATGCTCTTCTTTGATTTCATGCCCCCCGAGCTGGGGGAGGTGAACGACCACCGTGTCCGCTTCCATCTCTATACCGTTCAGGGAGAGGTAACGAATCCCTCCACTTGGAAAACCGTTCTCAAGGGGGCTGACGGTGTTGTCTTTATTGCAGACGCGTCGCCGGAATCCCGCACCGTTACCCGGGACAGTATGGAGAGTCTGCGTGGCTACCTCCAGAGCTACGGTCAGGAGCTGGAGAAGCTCCCCTGCGTGATCCAGTGCAACAAGAGCGATCTGCCCGATGCCCTTTCCCCTGAGGAGGTGGCGAGAGTTATTGCCTCTGCCGGGTTTCCTGCGGTGAAGGCTTCTTCCCGAACAGGGGAGGGGGTTCTTCAGGTACTTTCCACAGTTGTGAAACGGATCATGAAGGAACTTCGGGAACAGGGGCATGATGGTGAACGGGACGGCATGTTTGCTGCGTTTCCTGCTCAGGCTGTTCCCGTGATGCCGTCCGATGATGAGTCTGAACCGGTGGGGCGGGAGGGAGAAAAGGTCACGACCGACGCTGAAACCATTGAAGGGGCAGCTGAAGCTCTTTCCGACGCTTTACCGACCCTTGCCTTGGGTGGTAGGGTCGCGGTGACTCCCGACGGATCCCTCCGGGTTCCCCTTACCGCCAGGTGTGGCGGGGTTGAAAAAGGGTTTGTACTGTCGATCTCCTTGGCACCGGAGACACCTTCGGTGGCATAACAGTCAAGGTAGGGCGTGCGGCTTCGTCCGCGCCAACTCTAAGGCATGCGCAGCGGTGACCTGTAATGGAATTCAATCTCGACATGATCGGCCGGCTTCTCCTGGCCTCCCTCCTGGGAGGTCTGATCGGCCTGGAACGGGAGATTCACGGCCGGCCGGCCGGGTTCAGGACGCATCTACTCGTGTCCCTGGGTTCGTGCCTCTTTGTTGCCACGTCCCTGGAATTCTATCGGCTTTACGGCAATTTTAGCGGCGTCGGCCCCATCGGTGTCGATCCTGGCCGGATTGCTGCCCAGGTTGTTACCGGCATCGGCTTTCTTGGCGCGGGGGCAATCATCCGCGAGGGGGCGTCCATTCGTGGACTCACTACTGCTGCCTGTCTCTGGATTGCCGCAGCCATCGGGCTTGCGTGTGGAGCCGGCCTTTTCATTGTATCGTTGGTCGTCACAGTGATTTCGCTGGCAACCCTTCTTCTCCTGAAGAGGGTTGAAGGCTTGTTGAAGCGTGATACCTACAACTCCGTCAAGATCTGGAGCGACGATGTGGCGGGACAGCTTGGCAGGATTGAGCGGATACTGAAAGATGGCGAGTTAGAAATAATCGATTTTAACGTGGAGAAGGATATCGATGCCGCGCGCATTTTTTTTAAATTCCAAGTCAAATACAGCATGCGTGGCAAGAAAGTCGAAGTCGTCGATGCCCTCGTCTCCGTTGACGGCGTACGTAAAGTGCGCCTCGATTGAATACCGGAAGCCCGTATCACCCCGCGTGTTCCCCAGGACGCGTTCCCTACGCTCTGCTCCCTGCACCATCGAAATTTTCCCCGGTGTACTGAGGTGCCCGGCGTCCAGGGTGCCCGACACGACAACAACGAATGGGCTGTGAGTGTTCGCGGTCTGAACAGCCGCTACTTCAGCAAGCTTCTGGTGCTCATTGACGGTTGCACCGTCTATGGTTCTATGATGAATGGCATCGCCTGGGAGTGGGTCGATACCCTTATCGAGGATGTTGAGCGAATCGCAACCCTCTATGTTTCCCGGGCCGCGGGAAAGGGAGTCGATGCCGACAGCGAGCCGGGGAGGGGTCAGTCTTCCGGGTCTCACTTCCCTTCGCACTGTCGTCATCTGCCATCGATGGCGGAGGAAGCCCCGAGGCAGACTCATCAGTATAATCAGCGCCCCATGGGCAGTGAAAAGCTACGAAGCGTCTGGAGGCGTTCTTCGGTGCGGCAGGAACATCGGTACCCGTTCCTGATAGCGCCGGTAGGAATCGCCGAATTCAGCAACCAGTCTCCGCTCCTCGATTCGCGCTCCTACCACGAAGTAGACCGTCGAGAACATGGTGAGGATCAACCATTTGAGGGTCATTACGGGGTTGAGTACCAGGAAGATGAGCGCCAGGGAGTAGAGTGGATGGCGCACCCGGTTGTAGCAGCCGGTGGTGACAAGGCGACGGTCTCCGGGATTGCCACGCAGCTGCCTCAGCCCCAGGAAGTCGCCGATGCCGGTCTGGGCTGCGCATCGGACAAGGGAAACGAGGCACACCAACTGCACGAGGTGAAACAGGAGGCTGCCGGCTCCGGGGACAATATAGAGAACCGGTGACAGGTGCCAAGCGGCCATTGCCCAGAAGAAGGTCACGAGGGCGATGAAGTTGTAGATGAGCCGGTAGAAACGCCCGGCTCGGGGAAATATCTTCCCGATGCGCCTCTGGAGGTTGGGAAGCGCCAACAGCGAGTGGATGACGGCGAAAACGAGCAAGCGGGTAATGAAATCAACCATGTGGCTCCCGGAAAAATTCCGTGAAACAGCGTCGTTGTGGGGCATGGTACCATACAAATTACCCCCTTGTATACGTCTCCTCGTCATGATAATATCGAGCACTTTTTGCGAGCTTCGGAGGGGTTTATGGCGATTATTACGATTTCCAGAGAGATGGGGACTGGCGCCTACCAGATTGCCCGCGAGTTGGCGAAACGACTGAAACATACGCTCGTCGACGGTTCAAAGATTGCGGAGCTTGCTCCCCAGTACGGTCTTGACCGGGAGGTTCTCAAACGGGTGGATGAGAAGCCGCCGGTCTACATCACCGCTGAGGACCGGCTCCATGCCGCACACCTGAACACTATCGAGATTATCCTGCTCGACTGCGCCCGGAAAGGTGATGTGATCCTCTATGGACGGGGTTCTCAGGACCTTCTCTCAGAGGTGGAAAACATCCTTCGGCTCCGTTTTGTTGCACCCTTCGAAGACCGGGTGGAAAGCCTTTCCGAGCGGGAGTGGATCGATCCTGACCTGGCTCGCGAGCTTATCCGCAAGAGCGATCACCAGCGGGGTGGGTTCATTCATTTCTACTTCAATCGCGACTGGAATGATCCCCTTGGCTACGATCAGGTGTTCAATACCTCTCGCATGTCTCAGGGTGCCATCATCGAGAGCATCGTTGCCGCCGCCAAGGATCCCCGCCTTAAAAACGACGAGGAAAATACCCGTGAGATAGTCGACGAGATCATCCTCTGTAAGAAGATAGAGACAGAGCTCTTCCGCTCGAACGCCATCGAGAATCTCCATTTTAAAATCAGTACAAAGAATGGCGTTGCCTGTCTCTCAGGCCACGCCCATTCCGATGCCGAGAAGCAGGAGGCGCTTCGGATCGCTGAGGGTGTGGAGGGTGTGGAGAGGATAGAGGATGACCTGCAGGTGGTGAACTACAGACCCTACAAGGAGTGATGCCACGATTGGCGCATCATGCCCTATCCGCAGCGTCGCCCCAGTGACGTTGCAGCCAGAAATAGAAAAAAGGACCCGCACATGCCGTGGGTCCTTTTTCGTTGCAGGGGAGGGGATTGCTATTGGTTGGCGTCGTCACTGGGCGGGTCGACGAGCCTGATACTGATACGGCGGATGAGTCCTTCAATCTGCCTCAGTTTGTCTTCGTACTGCTGGAGGTAGTAGCTTCGGCGGTCGCTTTCGTAGAAGGTTACCCCGTCGCGCAGCATGGAAATTCTGGTCCGTGCCACCTCTCTCATCATCTCCAGGACTTCCCGGGCGTCGGCCATGGCAGGTTCTTTCAGGGGCGGCTTCCGGGTGAAGTGATCCTCCGTGATTCCGCCAGGTTTTTGACTGCTTCGGCAAGCCGGTGTGATACCGCGAGTCCACCCCGACCGATGCCAATCTCCACATCATCCTCAAACCCGTGGAAGTCGGAGCCGCCGGTCATGAGGAGACCGAGTTCTCCACTCAGGAATTCGAGAAAAAGCATGTCGTCCTTGTAGCACATGTTGTTGAACACTTCAAGGCCGTCCAACCCCAGTGCGGCAAGCTCAGTGATGACCCTGCGGAGCTCACGGCGGTTGTCGCTGACAGTAATGGGGTGGGCCAGAACCGCTACGCCGCCGGTTCTCCTGATTTCCGCAATTGCTTCGCCAGCAGGGAGGTAGCGCTTGGGTACATTGCACGGGATGAGGTACCGCCGGAAGGCGTCCTCCATGTCCCGGGCATAACCACGCTCCACGAGCACCCTGCCGATGTGGGGTCTCCCTACCGCACCACCGGCGATGTCGATCACCTCGTCGTAGGAGAGGGGAGACCTTCGTCCGTCCACAAGTCGTCGGTTAATCTTCTCTACGATGGCTCTCCCCCTGTTGTCTCGGTTGGTGCGGAATTCGGCGAGCATCTGTGCCAGATTGGTGTCCCGGTGATTTATGTGGTAGCCAAGGATATGCATGTCGTGGTGGCGTCCGAGTTCCACCGAAAGCTCGACGGCGGGTACCACTTCAATCCCCAGGCGTGCGCCGGCGGCCAGTGCCTCGTCGATTCCGTTCACCGAATCGTGGTCGGCGATGGCAATGGCGGCGAGGCCCTGCTGGGCCGCCATTCTGACGAGGTCGGCAGGGGGATGGAGACCGTCGGAGTGGTTTGAATGGACGTGGAGATCGACCGTTTTCATGGTGGAATTATTCCTGTTCTGCTGTGGCGCTGACTGACAGATAAACTTAACCACGCTCCATGATCCATTGCAAGCACAAGCGACGCATCTGAAGCGATGATTGATAGATAGCGGTTGCCAGTATCCCACGCTTTCGGTACTATTTCCCGTCACGGGCAGCCGGGCGAAAGTCTTTTACGGCAGTTGGTTTGTGGAACATTCAGTCAAGGAGATGAAGACAATGGCGAAAAAACAAGGGGCTGCCCTGGCAGTGGTTGCACTGGGGCTCTACATATTCGGCGGCATTCTTACCTTCGTCGGACTCTATCTGATCGTTTTCATGCACGGCAACGACGTCATGGGGTGGGGTGAAGGGCGGAGTCTCGGCTATCTCTTCTTCTGTGCGGGGCTTGGTCTCTCCGTCATTGGGGTTCTCTTCATGCGAATCTTCAGGAATCGGGGCTTTTCGTGAGGGATGGAGACATTCACCCGGTCATGGCTCTCCTCGCCGAGGCCGTGAAGTCGTGGCCGTCTCCTGCTGTCACCATCCTATCCCAGCGTGAGGGAAACCCCTTCAAGGTTCTAGTATCCTGTATTCTTTCGCTCCGCACCCAGGACAGGACAACCGGTCCGGCATCGGAGCGTCTCTTTTCCCAGGCCGATACGCCGGAAAAGATGCTCTCCCTCTCCCGGGATGAAATTGAACGTGCTATCTATCCCGTGGGGTTTTACCGGAACAAAGCGGCCCAGATCCTTGCCATCTGCCGGACCCTGGTGGAGAAATACGACGGAGTGGTTCCCGATGGGATTGACGAACTCCTAACCTTCAAGGGAGTGGGTCGGAAAACGGCGAATCTCGTGGTGACCCTCGGATTCGGCAAGCCGGCAATCTGTGTCGATACCCATGTGCACCGTATCTGTAACCGATGGGGATACACCTGTACCAAGACGCCGGAAGAGACCGAGTTCGCCCTCCGGGAGAAGCTTCCCGGAGAATACTGGTCCGTCATCAACGATTACCTCGTCACATTCGGCCAGAACCACTGCACACCGGTTTCGCCCCGGTGTTCCACCTGTACCCTAACCTCATTCTGCAATAGGGTGGGCGTGACGAAGTCCCGATAAAGAAAACAGCGTTATTTTTTTAAACTCTTCTATTGTACAAGCGTTAAACACATTGTACTATTATCAGCGTTCAGGAATATATTTACTTAAAGTGACTCAGGAGGCGTGCAATGTTGAGAAATATTGGTTTCTTGGGACTGGGTACGGTCGGCAGGCATATGGCCGCGAATCTTCTCAAGGGAAGCTACAATCTCACGGTTTATGATTCGGACCCTGAAGTTGTTGCTGAGCTCGTGAAACAGGGGGCCACCGGCGCAGGTACTCCGCGGGAGGCTGCCAAGGGGAAGGACCTGGTTATCTATATCCGCCCAGAGAAAGAACGGCTGAAGCCCGACATCTATGGTCCGGACGGCATTTTTGCCGGCATCGATCCCGGTACGATCCTTGTCGACATGGGGACCCATTCCCTCGAAAGCACCAAGGAAATGGCCGAGGAGGCCGCCAAGCACCGGGTCATGTTCCTTGATGCGCCGGTCTGGGGTACAAAGGAACACGCCGCCAACGGGCTCGTCACCATCCTTGCCGGAGGGGACCCGTCGCTTATCGGGCGGTGTCGTGAGCTCTTCTCCTTCTTCGGTCTCAACATCATCCATGTGGGAGCTATTGGCGATGCCACCCGCATGAAATTCGTGGTAAACCTGGTCCAGGCCGAGCTGATGGAGACCCTGGCCGAAGCCATTGTCTTTGGCGAGAAAATGGGGTTCAACGTCGACAAGATTCTCGAGGTGCTCGACTCGGGAGGGGTCGCCTCACCTCTTTTTCATTCCAAGGGGCGCATTATTGCCAGGGGAGACTTTACCCGCAACCTTGCCCTCAAGTATGTTCATGAGCAGCTGGAACTGGTGCTTGAGAAGGCCCAGAAACTGGGTCTTGATCTCCCCGCTGCATCGGTGGCATGCAAAAACTACGAACAGGGGGTCAAAGACGGGCGCGGGGAAGAGGACTTCTCGGCGGTCGTCAAGGTGTTGCGAAAGTAACAGTCAAGACCGGATAGACGTGGTGAAGAGGGGTGTCCGCTCAGGCGGACGCCCCTCTTTTTTTGCGTGGTGAATGGGGATGGTTCCGTGGGGGTGCTTCGGTCTGCCCCTTGATGGCGCTTTTGTCGCCATCGGATTTGACGAGAAGGGCCACGTTCTCAATGTGAGGGGTCTGGGGAAACATGTCTACGGGCTGAATTTCCCGGGTACGGTAGCCGAGCCGTGCCAGGATGTCCAGGTCGCGGGCAAGGGTGACGGGGGAGCAGGATACATAGATCATCGTGCTCGGGCCTGACGCGGCTGCGGCCTCAAGCACCCTGCGGTCGCACCCTTTGCGGGGGGGATTGAAGACGACGAGGTCGGGCTTCGTTCCCTCCTCAACCAGTTCTTCCAGCAGTTCGGCCGCATCGCCGGCCTCGAAGGTGCAGTTGCGGACCCGGTTCAGGCGGGCATTGCGCTCTGCGTCGGCCACGGCGGCATCCACGTACTCGATGCCGTGAACCTCCTTCGCCTGAGCCGCAAGAAAAAGCGATATCCCGCCGATGCCGCAGTATAAATCGACCACCTTCTCCGTGCCGGTCAGGGCGCTCCACTCACGGACCTTTTCGTAGATGATGCGGGCACTGCCGCTGTTCACCTGGAAAAAGGAGCGGGGGGAGATGGAAAAGCGGACCCCCCCAAGCTCTTCGATGAGGACGTGATCTTTGGTCAGAAAATGGTCCTGCTGGCCGAGGATGACATTCCCTTCCGAACTGTTCACGTTCTGAACTGCCACGTCCAGCTCGGGCACCTCTTTCTGAACGAACTTCGCCAAGTGATGAATTTCGTTGTAACTCCTTCTGGCCGTGACAAAGACAACCATGGCACGACCGGAGTGCTCGGAAACCCGTACCACCAGGTAGCGGAGAATGCCGGTGCCTGTCCGGGGATTGTAGACCGGAACCTTTCCCTTGGTGATACCTTCCTTGACGGCAGCAACGACCCGGTTGATGAGGGGGTGATGGAGCGGGCAGGAACCGATATTGACCACGTCATGGCTGTTGCGGCGGTAGATGCCGATGATCGGCGCCCTGAAAGTGCCCGCCACCACGAGCTTTGCAGAGTTTCGGTACTCAAGGGGGCGTGGCGAAGGGATCACGTCGTGTACCGGGACGGTGCGGAGCGATGAGAAAGAACGGATCTCATTTTCGACGAAGTTGAGCTTCAGGGCAAGCTGGGCCCGGTAGTCCATGGGAATAAGCGGACAGTTTATGCAGGCGGGGGTTTTGCAGGGAGATGATGCCGTGCGGGATGGGGAAGGAGAAAGTATCTTGACGGTCTCCCCGAATACGGTCCGTGCTCCGCTGTGGGTTACCCTGAAACTAACCGTTTCGCCCGGAAGAGCCCCAGTCACGAGAACCTTTTTCCCTTCGTGGGATGCTGTTCCGAACCCTTCATCATCTAAACCGGATATTTTGAGCGATACGATCTGTCCGGTGCGTAACATTCGCTGATCAGAGTTGTTCGGATCTTTTCTTTTGTCGTCAGAGTGCTTGTTTTTGGTGGCCATTTCCCTATTAACGATGAGTTGCACTTTCCTGTCAAGAAACTTTATGTTCCGGTGGCTAAACATATGAGTTGTTGTTTTCATCCTGATGGACATCAAGCCGCAGTTCAATGTTCATGCATGCAGGAGTACAAGCTACTGAAGCATGAAGGTCTTGTACTCCAGCGTATCCAGGTCCCGGTCCAGCAGGAACATGCCGCACATGATCGTAATGCACAGCGAACCTGCAAAACCATAGCCGTAGAAGTAGGGACTGAGGTTGATGGATATGATTGACAGAATAAGATTCAGGGTGGCGAACAGTGCTGTCAGGAACAGGGCGCGTCCTCGCCGGTCAAGATAGAAATAGATGTTGATAAGCCCAAGCAGAACCACCTGCAGCCCGGCTGAAACTACGTCGATATTGAGCAGCGGCACATAGGCCAGTGAGATTCCTGCCATGGAGAGCATGGTTGGCCCGAAAAGAAATATGACAATGGTGGCGATGGACTGAATCTTGATGATGTCGTAGATTCCTTCCCGTGCTATGTGCACCATTTCGTTCTTCATTGACTTTATGGTAGTCAGTGATCCTCCTTCGCGAACCGAATCATAGAAACGGTCATAATACTCGACGAAATCGGTTTCCATCCGCACCAGGAACACGGCCATACCGGGCAGAATTGAGAGATAGGCGAGGAATATCGGAAAATCATATATTTCTGAAGCGTTCAAGGGACCGATCACCTTGCTGCCGGTATACGGATGAAACCAAAAAACGAATTTATCAGTCCATATCGCCAAGTTGTAGAAGAAGCCAGTAAGCATCAGGGAGTAATGCACACGCCGCTTGCGCAGAAAATCGAATTCCAAGAAGGTGCGTGACGGGTAGTTGCGGAAAATAACAAACAGCATCCCTTTGAGAAGCACGAACTGACCGGTCAGAAATGCCAGCAACAGTCCTTCCAATTTCCAGGCCCGCAGGAAAAAAGCAAGAAACAGCGCGGTGCCATAACCAATGGCAAAATTGTACAGTATTGCCTTGTAGTCTTTCAGGCCTGAGAGAAGAATGGCAGCCAGCCATACGCAGGAGACAGTGACGAAGGTGGTGGCGAAGAGAAGGCGGTAGATTAGCGATGTTTCGGGGAACAGAACGATGGTCAGGGGGAAGGAAATCAGACCTCCCACCGTGGTCACCAGGAGGAGCAGGCCGTTCAGATTGGGAAGCAGTCTGAAATGTTCCTTCTCGAAGATTCTGTCGGCCGAATAGCGGGTGAAGGCCAACTGGAACAAGCCCGTATAGATCAGGGAGAGGGCGATCAGGTAGGTAATTGATGTCTGGAACTGCGACACCAGAACTGGCGGAATGACGACCGGCAGCGAGATGAAGCCGATCAACATCACTGCAAAGATGGAGAGCACCCAGGGGCCGGAGCTGATAATCCCGGCATACCCGTAGGTCTGCAGCAACGAAAAAAAGGTGCCGCGTTTGAGCAGCTTGCGCAGTTCGAAGCCGATGCCTGCCATCAGTCTATTCCTTGCTGGTACAATTGTCGGTACCTGTCGAACATCTGTTGCTCGGTATAGAACCGCTCGACCCTCGTAATGGCCGCCTGGCTGGCACGTTTCCATCGAGCGGGGTCTTCCAGGAGTCGCAGTGTCTCCCTTGCAAGATCATGGGGGTTGTTGATGGATACCACCCCTCCGGCCGGTCCGATGGCTTCATCCTCTTGGCCGTGACCCATTATCAGCTGACGACAGGCGCCGACATCGGTTGCCACGACCGGTATACCGGCGGCAAACGCCTCCAGAATGGCCAGAGGCAACCCCTCGCTGACCGAGCTGAGTATCATGACGCCAGTATCCGGGAAAATTTCCATTGGATTTCTGAACCCCATGAAACTGAGGTTCGAGGCGATCTGGAGACTTTCTGCAAGAGCCCGGCACTCTGCGGCATATTCAGGGTCCTCGTCTTCAGGTCCGATGATCCATCCCTGTACCTCCGGCAGGCTGTTGGCAACCAGACGTAGAGCCCGGATGAAAGTTTTGATGTCCTTAATCGGCACTACGCGCCCCAGCAAGGTCAGTACCGGTGGGGTGTCAGGTCGTCTTTCCCGCAACGTCGCAAATTGGGCGATATTGATCCCATTGGGTACCACCATGGTGCGTTCACGGGGGGCGCCGTCACCTATTTCGCGTTCCCTGGCCTCTTCGTAGAGTGACACGATGTTGTCTGCCGCTCCATAGCAGAAACGGCCGATGGTTTCAAAAAATCGTATCCACAGGTCGCGGTAATAGCTTACTTCCGTGGGGTCTTTCTGCAGGGCGTTGCGGTTGTCCTGAATCCAGTCGCTGCTGAAGATATCGATGCGTCGCTCCTTCGTGTAGATGCCGTGTTCGCTCAGGATCAGCGGCCGCCCGCTGCTGTAGTGAAGAAGTGCACCCAGGAAACCGGCATAGCCGGTTGACACCGTATGATACACCCGAGCCGGTATAAGTTGCTTTGCGATGGAGGCCAACATCCAGATGGGCGTATGCATGTTACGGACTGTCCAGAAATAATCGACGAAGGATGGATCATTACAGCGTTCCTGGTAGAGATCACAGATCAGTTCCCAGGACTTTTTCGAGTAGAGGAACTGATCGAAGTTCGCACCGTTGTCAGAGTCAAGGTAAAAGTCTGGCGTTTTCAGGGCGCTGTCAAGTGTACTCGGGTCGGGATTCAGAAACCAGTCATGGATACGTCGTACGGTTTCGAATACGCCGTGGTTGCCCGTCATGGAGCCAATGGCTGGCATAGCCAATTCGTCATGAAGGTAATGACACTCCACGTGGACCAGGTTTGGCGGAAGATCATACTTTAATCCGCCATAATCATTGCGGGCGCTGCCTATGAATAGTGCGCCGAAACGGTATTCCGGGAACGCGATGATGATCTGGTTGACCCAGTTGGATACTCCGCCTCTGACGTAGGGGAAGGTCCCTTCCAGAAGCAGCATGATATCAACGCTCTCTGATTTCGGGAAACTGTCCATAAGGTTATCCCATCCAGAATTGCACCACTGGCCCTATCCCGGGTTTGTGGCGCAGTAGAGGATTCAGTTCGAAATAGTTTCTCATCGTGACGAAATCCCTGCGGAGGAAAGCCAGTTCAGCCAGATACGGGACCACACGGTCACGGTGTGCGCCGTTGTTCATGGCAGCGTAGATCGCCTTCTCAGCTGCCTCCAGATTCCCCCTCCACAGGTGCAGGCGTCCCAGCAGTATCAGCAGGTTGGGGTCATTGGCGACTATATCCAGCGCCTGGGTAGCATAAGAGAGAGACTGCGAGATATAGAACTCTGCAAGGTCTTGTTGGGCAAGATCATTGAAAATAAGTTCCCAGTACGAAAAGGCCAGCTTGCGGCAGTGCGGAAACCGTTCGTCACGGATCTCCGCCTTCTTCAGTTTGGCCAGCGACTCTGATATTGCCTTGTTGATGACCTTCTCGTGCTGGTCTGTAATGTTGAAGGCTAGGAGGCGGATTTCGTCATCATTGTCGCTGGTAGCAAAGTGCAACAACCTGCTGACATTCCGACCGCTGCCGGAGCCGACGGCCAGCAGGGCCTTCAGGCGCATGGGGCGGGGCAGGGATTCTGTCCGCAGTCGCGACCAGGCACCTCCTTCTCCCATCCCCGGAGACGGTCCCCCTGATTCCTGCATGAATGGGGTCATCGGAACGCTGAAAAATTCGGGCCTAGTATCAAATCGGAGAAAAAAGCGGAAATAGATAAGGGTACACAGCATTCCTATGCATCCGAAAACAGGAATGAAAAAGGCGAAGCTGAAGAATAATGCCAGAGTGTCCCATTTTTGGGTGTCACCTTGACGCGGCAGGGACAGTCTGAGCAAAAACGCAAGGGATACTGCTGCGATCAGGTGAGAAGCAAGAAACAGAAAAAGGCGTGTCCAGACCGGTTGCTGGCTGAAAAGCGCCTGAAGGGCGGCATTCTCACATAGAACCCCCAAGAGCAGCAGAATGATCCGAATCATTGTCGTTCCTCCAGCAGATCAACCAACTGGACAAGGGGATCATCGGCGGCCACAATCGCAGAGCGCATGGTGATGCCCTCCTGACCGATACTTCTGCCAAACTGGCGCCGCAGTATTTCGTCTAGGCGCGACTGATACCCTTCGATGGAGGCCGGCCCTGAAAAGGGCATCAAGGTAACAAACTGTGCTCCCCCTTGCACCGTGCGCTGCCATGAGTGGTCCAGGCCACGTTGCTGTCGCTCCATGGTTCTGGATATTTCATCCAGGCGGGAGGCAGTAACGACTTTCAGCATCACCAGGGCGCTGCTTACATCAAGGTCACGCTTCAGTCGAACAGTCTTGATCAGTTCAGCTGCAAAATTGGGGGGGCAGTCCGGAAAGTGGTTCAGCAAGTCGCTGGCTCGCTCGACGGATTCTGCCTGATCGGAGGCATAGGCCAGCAGAACGCCCATTATCTGCAGTGTTTCGCGGTGCAGGTTAAGGAAAGGCATTTCAGTGACAAGCAACAAACCGAGCAGTTTGCCCGAACTGGTGCGCATCGGCGCGACCACGAGATATGAAGTCTGCTCCTTCTGGTCGAGGCGCGATGTGTCAACGCTCCAGACCGCCGACGAAAGCGCTGCTGGAGATGATGAAGTCTGCCCCTCAATAATACGACTGTTGATGGATTGGTAGGCGGCTTGGCCTGACTCGATGGCCGAGCGGAGCAGAAGGTCGTCTTTCTTCAGCGTTGCGCCCTTGCCGCACTGGGCAAGGGGATGATCCGCTATCTCGTTGTCATCATTTGCCAGATAGAGGGCAGCGCTTTGCAGACTGCAGTAGTGCATCAGGATCGAGAGGAGGGCTGCGCCGGTTTCGCTGTCCATTCTGCCGCCATGTTTTAGCAGAAGATTGCGAAGGTTGATCATGGCATCCCGCAGTGTGACCGGCCGGCTGATCAGGTTCTGCTCCAGCCTGTCATGGGAAAGACGGACCATGAAGTAAGCGCGCGACAGTTGCTCGAAGCGGTCACTCGTATGTCTGCTCAGATGGTCGGCGTGTCTGAGACGCTTGTTCCAAACCTCGCTGAACTGGCCTGTTAACAGGACGATCAGCAGGCCACCCAGCACGTAGTTGGTAGGAAACTCACCAATCGGAAGACCGAGGCGGGGCATAACCAAGAGCGTCAGACAGATCCCCCCTGTCGAGACGAGTCCCGGGGCGATGCCATAGCGCAGGGCAACAAGCAGAGGTCCGAACCAGACCCAGGGGAACTGGGCATGTACGAATAAGGGGTCGCTGCTGTTGAGGAGAAACCCGCCAGTTATCACGATGGCGGTGATGGCAAAGGTTTCCAGCCACCTGTTCAGCTTCATGGTGATGTCTTTTTTGAATGCCATGGTCTTTACTCGTTATTACTTGGTGTTGGTTTCGGCTGCCTTTTTAAGATCTCCGATGAGACTGTCGAGAACTTGCTGGGCAACGGCACTGACTGCATCACGGCTCCAACCGCTTTTCCCGGCCACGCCACTCCAGACCACCTTCTCCTCGGGCAGTTCAATAACCTGCAGGGTGAACCCCGCCACCGGTTCGCCGTCAAGGCCGACCTTGTAACGCCACTCATTGACCGTGCCGGCAATGGCGTAGCGGACTTTCTTCAGTTTGGCCGCTTCCAGGGCTGCTTTCTGCTTAAGTTCACCCCGGTCGAGCCCGAGGTGGTCGTCTCCCTTGGCTGTTTCCGTCACCGTGCGCTCAAGCTTTTGCACTCCGTGGGTGTAGAGCAGCGCAGCAGTAATTGCTTCGGCCCGCTCGGCGGCGTAGGGCGTTTCAGTGTTGTTGATGAACGGTAGAAGTGCCCAGCTGTCAGTGAAGGAGACTGTGCCGCCACCCTGTCTCAAGGTAACACAGCCGGACAGCAGCAGACCGACCAGTAAAACCACGGATATTCTTTTCATAATGCCTCCTTTACAGTTTTGAACAGGTTATGTTTGAGCACGTCCATGCGACGTCGTTTGCTTCTTCATTCCCCTTGCTGTCGAAGGCCCGCAAGAGAAGATAGTAGGTGTTTCCGCCCTGCAGGCCGGGAAGAGTCAGGGAACTCTCGTAGGGGTAAACGTTCTGCAGTGCCAGGCCAGGGTCAGGGGCCTGCCAGACCATATCGTATCCCGTTCCGACTGAAGGTGTGAGGACCGTCCTGGTTGCATTGGCCAGAGGTTGGGGCAGCGCGAAGTTGAAAGGGGTGGTCTGGTAATAGAGCGCGTAGCTTACGCGGTTCATGTCCAGGGCCACATCCCAGGAGATGGTGACCGTGTTGCCGTTCAGCTCGATTTTCTGGATTCCGGGGCGCACATCGGGCGCACTGGTCGGGTAATCGTTATAGTGAATATTGAACACGCTGGACCAGTCCGGCGCCGTTGTGTCGTTCAGGTTTTCATTGTTCTTGACGAACGAGTTCACGAGATCGACGGTGGCATTGGTGATGTAATGCCTGAAACCGACGGAATGGGACTCCTGAATATCCTGCATCAGAATATTGAATCCAGTGTTTGAGTTCCCCAGCAGGGTCTGCACATCCATGCCCGGTTTCGCTCCTCCGAATCCGTTGGCATAGCCCAGGGACAGCATCTTGAAACCGTCCGACCGATTGGCCTCGGCCATGATCTTGGGCATCGAGTTGTATTTGTTGTCCGGGAAATAGGGGGAAACGGCAGTCTGTGAATCGTTGTCGAGATAATAGCTTTCAAAAAAGCCTATATCGATGACCCCCCGTGCCGAGACCTGGTAATGCGGCTCGCGCGGATCGAAGAAGAACAGGCCGCGGTTCTGAAGGATGATCTTGTTGGGGAAATCGGCTCTCAGCTTTCGAATGAAATCTGAGAATCCCTTTGCGGTCCACTCCGAGCTGGAATGATTGGTGTCTGAGCAGTTGGTGTATTTGTTGGGCGCAGCCGTATCTATGGTGTCCAGGAAGACGCCGTCGCATCCCAGTCCGCGCCCGTAGCTTTCGGTCAGAACTTCACGCAGTCCCGGAGGGGTGTGGCTGTTCACATCCATCAGCATATCTTTGACGGTGCTATACCAGAGCGGGTCTCCGGCATTGACGAAGCGGGTCAGAAAGTTCCCGTTCTGGTCGGGTACGTTGACCGGGTCCCCGGGACAGCGTTGTGCATTGTCGTTGACGTAGTACGATGCGAACCCGCCGTTGGTCGGTGTCCCCTTCGGATCCAGGCCTACCAGTGATCGGCCGCTGGGACCGGGGCCCCGCGGATCGATCGACGGACCGCTTCCATCGCCGGTGAAACGCGAATCAGTCCGCATCTGGGTGTCGGTGAGCTGGAAGGTGCGGGTGTCTTCACCGATGGACACATAGCAGAGCACCACCGGGTTGTCGCTGGGGTCATTGGGGTTAACCCCCTGCTTGATCCACATAATATGGTCCCTGGTGAGGTTGCCGTTGTACGGATGGACGATGACCAGGGGATAGGTCTTGAGCGTATCGATATCCGCCTTGGTGAGGGCGCCGTAGGTGATGGCGTAGGAATCGGCCTTGGCCGCCTTGTCACGCACGTTCAGGAGCAGGTTGGGGTCTGGACCCGTGAATGGCAGGATCTGGGTGCTGCCACCGCTCTGGTTGCCGCTGTTGACAGGCGAGGAGCCGTCCTTGGTCCCACCGCTGCATCCGGCGGCGAACGCCAGCACCAAGACCAGGGCCAGACGGACCCATGTCCCCGGCTGTCCTCCTGCTACCCTTCTGCTGTTGGAATACTGGTTTGCCATGTCTCTGTCCTATCTGAAATAGTAACGGTAGCTCAGGTCAAAGCGGCTGTTGACATCGCTTGTGCCAAATGATCCACTTTCCTGGGTAAAAGCCCCTTCAAGTTTGTCCAGTCCCACTATCGGCCCCACCATGCCGACTCTATAGTAAAACCCGGTGCCGCTGTTGCTGTTCCAGCTGACGTCAAGAGCCCCGAACGGACGCCAGTTGCGGGTATAGTTGTCTCGAGCCTCTTCCCCCACCAGGATTCCTATACCAGCTTGGGCAAATGATTCCGGCACAAAATAGGCCGAACCGCTGGTCGCTCTCTGCTGTGCCGGGATCAGCAGGGCGGTTCTGCCAACGGGATTGGGACCGCGATTGAAGTTGTGATAGCCGCCGAAGAGACGCAGCGTTGTGTCGGGCCCGGTATAGATGATGCGGTGGGTCAGTTCTGCCTCGAAGGAACCGCCGTCACCCAGTCGGTACCACTGCTGGTCGCGCAGGATGCTTCCGCTGAGGCGCAGCAGAAGAGTGTCGCGAGGCGTGAGCCCATGCTGCAGTCCCAGACGGAGTTCGTCTTTCATGCCGCCGATTTTGAGGCCAATGCTCTCGTCGCTTTCCGCACCGCTCAGCAGGGCCATTTCCAGTGTTACGCTGCTGGTCAGTTTCCAGTTCCCCAGCAGGCCGGCCTGGGGATGGGTGTAAAGGGCATCGCGGAACCCGGCGTAGAGTTCGGCGCTCCCCCCGGTGTGGCGCATGATGGCACCCATGCGCGCTGTCCGGATGCTGGCAGGGTAGATACCGACCACATCCATCTCCTGGTGGCGGATGTTACTGTTGCCCGCCTCAAGTTTCAGTGAAAACCTGGGCGTCATGGCGGTTGTTACTGAGAGCATCTGGTCCAGGAAGCCTATCCCCTCCCGATCAATAAGCGAGAGGCGATAGCGGAGGCCACCGTTTCGGCTTCCATACAAGTCACGGACCTGGTTGTCCAGTAGATAGTCGCGGTCATTGACCTGAAACCGATCAAAGGCGATGGTTTCGGCCAGCGGAGTCTGCCCGGTCCGCACAGCTGCCTCAATCGCATCACGGTAAGGGAGGCGCTCCAAATCTTTTTGAAGCAGACGGGCCATGGCCTGCCGATCATTGTTTTCCAGGGCCAGTGCAAGTTCAACCCAGCGCGGCCGCCTGGTCATTCGGGCATACTCGCGCCAGAACCACAGCCTGGCCAGTTCCGTGCGCTGGCTGGATAACGTCCATGCTGCCACCAGTTCGCGGCTGACATCGTCCTGGCGACCGGTTGCAATCTCCTTCATCAGGCCATCGACCGCGTCTCCCGGATTCAGCGGCATCGCTACTCGAGCAAATTCCCTGAGCAATGCCTGTCGAACGTCGCCATTGCCGGCCGGTGCCGATTTCATCCTTTTGCGGGAAAGGCGGAGAGCGTTCAGGCGCTCATAGTAGGCAGCCTCTTGCCAGCCGGTCTGTTCCATGATGTCTGCATATGCCGCGAGCCAGGTGGGATCATCGCGCTTTTGGATGTATTTTACCTGGAAGTAGGGGAGAGCCTTCTGGTACTCACCGAGATAGGCCAGCGCAGCTCCGAACGGTTCATGGAGAGATGGCATCTTTCCCTCGCGGCCTTTCCAGGCTACGAGCAGTTCCCTCAGCTCCTTTCTGCGGTCAAGGTCCAAGAGTAGCCAGACATATCCGGCTGCCAGATCACCGTCGGCGGGTGCCCGCCTGAGAGCTTCACGGTAGCAGCGAATGCTCTCACCTGGTGCGCCTGTTCCGTGATGGACCTGGGAAACCAGGCTCCAGAAATAGGCATCCTGCTCCTGCGGTTTCAGCTTCCCTTCACGTTCCTGCTGGGCCAGCACGTCGGCCATGGCCCTGTAGTTCTTCATGGCAATGCCCAACTCCAGGGCTGATTTGAGAAAGTCGGGCAGCCTGAAGTGCTGCCAGCCATCCATTGAGAGGCGGTAGGCGGCTTCAGGGTCTTTATCCCTGCTGAGCAGGATCAGGCGCTGGTAGTCTTCTTCCCGTGCCTTGCCGCTCTCCAGCAGTTTCCCTAAAGCCAGCTCGACAGCCGGCATGTCCTGAAACGCCCAGGCAAGATCGTCGAAGCTTTGCCAGTAGGTCTTTGCCGAGGCTGGGATGACCTGTTTCCCGAGCTCAAGAATAGCATACGCGCGCTTGGTGTTGCCGGTCCCGAAGGTGAGGGCGGCAGCCCTGAGGATTCCTTCTTCGGTAAGACCGAAGGTTTTCATTTGCTCCATCAGGGCATCGACGGCCTGCTGCGGATGACCGGTAGCTTCGTGCAGCCTGGCAAGCTGCTCCAACACCTCTTTCCGGTACGGACCGCCGCGGTGACGTTCGAGCAAATCTATGGCGGCCTCCGGCACTCCCAGCGCTTCACATACGGAAACATACTCGACAAGAGTGTCCCGGTTTTCCCCAGGGCTGCGTTGTTCAAGCAACTGCTTCAGATAACGGTGGTGACCCGTGGCTCTCGCCAGACGCAGAGCATTCCCGGCGGCGTCCTCCTGCCCCTTCGAGTTCAGATACATCCAGTGCTCCAGAGCTGCCAACGCGTTGCCCGACCATTCGCCGCTCTGTGCAGCTCTGCGACGCCATTCGATGTCATCGGAGCGTGCGACGACGGCTCTTTCCGCCAGGAGAAAGGCTTCGCGCGGATTGCTGTTCGCCAGAAAGACATCATAGCCGAGACTGTAAAGCTCGGTATTGAAGGGGGCGGAGGGACCCACCGGTGGCATGCCCTGGTCGGCACGGCAAAGGTTCATCGCACCCGATTGGGCGACTGTCATCATAATGGATGCTATCATGACGATAATTTTCTTCATGATGGATCCGCCGGGTTGTGATCCTGCGCCATTCCGAGGGCCTTTCTGATAAAATACTGGGCCCGCGCCGGCTGGTCGGCTGCCAGACTGACTCTGGTCAGGAATATGAGGGTGGACCTGTCTCCTGACAGGCCATCCAGATGCTGTTCTCCGGCCCTGAGAGCCTCAAGGGGAAGGTTGCCGGCCTGGAGAGTGCGCACGCCCTTCATGAACAGCTCCCTGCGCTGCTTCACTGTGGCGGCCTTGTGCATGCCGCTAAAGCAGAGTGCTGCTGCCGCGCGGTAATCTCGTTGGGCGAGGGCCAAGGAGAATGGATCCTGTTGCGGTTGGCCGGCTGCTCTGGCAGCATTTTCCAGTGCTGCTATGTTTTTCTGGTATCTGCCCCAGGCATCAAGGTCGCCAGCTGCACGGGCATCAGCTGCCAGCTGCTGCAGACGCCAGAGCGCAGGATCGGAACCAGTCAGTTCCATGGCAGCAGACCGCACGTGCGGTTTCAGGCTCTGCCATTGTGGGGAGCCGCTGTCAGCATCAAGGAACAGGTTTTGCAGGGCGCTGTAGCGCAGTTCTGCCACAGTGCGTTTCTGGTCGGCGGAAAGATCAGGGGGGAGCTGTTTGAGGGTTTCTAGGGCCCGTTGGTCATTGCCTGACCTGAGCAGTGATTCTGCTACCTTGATGCGTAAGCTGGCGTCATTCGGACGCACCCTCAAAATTGCCTCGCGGTAACGCATGGTCGCCGCATCTTCCTTGCCATCAAGGCTCTTCAGCAGCCCCCGCTCCGGAAAAAGCAGCGCCAGCACAGCCACAAAGGCACAGAATATCCCCAGCACCGTCAGCGGATTTGAAAAACGTGCACGATCCCGAGAAGGTGGGCTATTTACACGTGACCGCCAGGTCATGGTTTCCTTCCGTAAGGGTTACAATTGTGTCGCCCTTGACTGAGTTAAGAGTGGTGTCATCTGTATTTATGGTGCAACCGCTGGTTCCGGTCAGATTGACAGTAAACGGAGTGTGTCCTGTGAAGGATATCCGCATGTTTTTGCCGCTGCGGGTGAAGTCAGTCACCCTGGCTGCAGCGTATTCCAGAGATACTGCTGTTGGCGGCGTAACTGCCAGCCTTACTCTGGCCTCTCCGCCGGGGCCCAGGTGCAGGTAGCGGTTGTCACCGAGATCACTGTACCCCGCCAGGTTGGTGCCCTCCTCCAGCTGGGGAAAGCCGGCATGGGTGGGAATGCGCATCTGGCGAAGGCTGCCGCCGTTACGCACCAGCCACTCGTCGCTATTTCGGGCAATTACGGTGCGGTTGAAGTCGAGCACCTTTTCGATGTATTCGGAGGTGAAGATTCCGAACAGACGCTGGCCCATGGCCCAGTCGTAAGCTTTGCGCAGGGCGGACAGAGAGGCTTCCTTGCTGGCCGAATAAAAGTGGTAGTAGATGTTGACAGGCTTGAGCCGACGCGGTGATTCGGTCAGACTGAATGTCTCGATGATACGACTGTACCCATAAAAATTTCTGCTCCAGAGATTGGTGTAAACATTCTCGTTCTGGTTGGGGGCAAAAACCTGGAACCATTTGCCGCGGCTTATCCCCAGAGGGGCAACTGCCGTGAGGGTACGGTTTGAGTTGGTAATGATGGTGCTGCCGCCGTTTATGTTAAGCAACCCGTTTTCATAGGTCAGTCGTACGGCATCTCCAGCAGGAAGACAGTTGCCTGTCCAAAGGAAAAGGCGCGCCTTCTTGCCGGCGGGCATCAGCCGATTGTTGATGTAGTTTATGGAGTCGCTGATTTCTGATTCAAGATCGAACTTGTAACCGGGGACATCCACTGTATGCCATATTTCCGCTTCGACCCCTGTGTCTTCCTGGTCCGGTTTCCAGCGGAACGGGTGCGAAAAGGAGTGACTGGCACCCTCTACCCATGGCAGTGCCAGTATGTCGCGAGCGACCTCTTCATACCGGGCCGATTTCTGAGGGTAGAGGCCGTCGGGAGCCAGAGTGCTCGTGATGAACGAAACCGCTGTTGGGATGCGGTAGCGCTTCAGGATGTTGCTGAGTAGTTCCTCGGAGGCAAGTTTTCCTCCAGGCCATTCGGCCCGGCTTTCGAAGCCGTCGCCGTCCACATGGGCCAACAGCAGTCGCACCCCATTTTCAGTGGTTGTGTCCGGTACCGGCATGATTGGAAGCTTCAGCGCCTCGCTGAAAAAACGGAAGGGGTCAATAACCCAGGCTGCCTGACTTTCCATCAACTGGGTAACCACATAGGGGCCTGAGACATACCCGCCCCAGGGGGTGATGGCCACGGCATCGCTGGTGACGCCATTGGCCGTTGAAAGCTGCAACAGTACCCGACCATTTTTTGCTCTGACCGGCAGATATGCATCGATGCGCGGCAGCGGTTGCTGCTCGAAACCAACCATGTCATCTTTTGCAATAACCTTGGCCGGCGGTGCAAGTTGCGTGAATTGTTCCATTGCGAGCCCGAGAGAGCTGGTCAGGTCGCTGTCGAGGCTGATGCCGAAACGTTCCAGAAAGACCAGCGGGAGACCTTGTTCAACGCAATTCAGGATCCACTGCTTTAACCCCTGTTTTTCGCCCGAACTGGTGGAATAGGGCCATATGACACCCCCTGCGTAACGTCCCCTCAGAATGCCCGCCGGCAGCGGCTCTCTCATGTCATGCATCTCGACGGTGTAGCCGAGGTAGTTGAGCGGCATGACTACATAGCGCTGCAAGTTGGTGAAAAACATATCGCCACCGGCCCCTTCGCCGCCATCGTATAGGCCGAGTACCGTGCGCGGCATGACTTCTACGCTCCCTATCCCCAGACCTGCCAAATCCTTGTCTGTTACCCAGGGGGTAAAGCCGAGGGACTTTATTTTATCGGCAGTCTCCCTCATCAGGGGACGGTTTGCAGGGTCGACATAGTCAATGACAATCACTGGCACACCAGCTCCCCTGATGTCTCTTAAGCGGCTTGTCAGCCATGAACGATCATTGGCGTCAACTGTTCCGTACTTACCGGTGGCTGGATTGAAATTCTGGTACAGGGATTCGGCCGCCACGGCATAGGCCAGATCTTTGACACGATCAAAAATTTCGAAACCGCGATTCAGAATAAGACGCGCTTCGGGGTGGCGTTTCCGGATGTCATGGACGGCCGCCACAAGTCCGGCCTCCATGCGCGGAAAAGCCTCAGCGGGGGCCGCCATCCGGTAGGAGTCAAGAGTGTCCAGGAAAAAACCGCGATAACCGGCCCGCCAAAGCGGTTCCACTACATGATCTAAGAAGAATCGTCGCCACTCTTCGCTGGAAACATCCACGATTTTCGACTTCCATGCCTGATTCTCGCCGATTATCCACCTGTCCGGCATCTGTTTTGTGTAGGAGCGGGCCGGGTCTGCCTCGCCGACGCTTACATAGGCAAACAGTTCACTCTGTCCCCGGCCATAATCGGACGGAGTAAGGCCGCTGTCCGGATCAATGACCACAATATCAAAGGCGTGCAGCTCGTTGACCGGGTGCTGTTTGCCATAATAAAAAGCCACACTTAAAGGATGGGTCTCTCCCCAGACCGCGCTTGGTAGCAATATCATGATCAGCAGCAATAAATGATGACAATACTTCACCGGGTTTAACCTCATGATTTGAGTCATGCTGAATCCGTGAATGTTTGCTGAAGGACGGGAAATTGCCCAGGGAGATTTATAAGGATTATTGTTTCAAAGAATGCGCCTAGTTAATATATCGGGTTCTCTTGGCTGAAACTTTAGACTTTTCTGCAGCCACATCTCCATTCGGTCGGGCTGGGGCTTACTCCGGCGATCTCCCCCGTAATTGACTTTCACTGGCCAGTCTGCTAAAAATGAACGGTTTTTACATACTCGGAGATCCCTCCTATGGAACAGTTTTTCCTCAAGCTTTCGATCATGCTCGTCCCCGCTCTCATGGCCATCACCTGCCACGAGGTCTCCCACGGCTTCGTGGCTGATCGCCTGGGCGACCGGACTGCGCGCTACATGGGTCGGCTTACCCTCAATCCCCTCAAGCACCTGGACATCTTCGGAACTCTCATGGTCTTCATTGTCGGCATCGGCTGGGCAAAGCCGGTGCCGGTGAATTTCCACAACCTGAGGAATCCCAAGCGCGACATGATCTGGGTCGCCGGCGCCGGTCCCGTGACCAACTTTCTCCTGGCCCTTGTCTCGGCCATCGTCATGCGGGGACTCGCTGCTCTAGGCGAAGGGTTTCCCGACGGTTCGCCGGTCCAGACGTTTCTCGATCCGCTGATCCTGATGTCGGCCTTTTCGGTCTACATCAACCTGCTTCTCTGCATCTTCAACCTGATACCGCTCCCCCCCCTCGACGGCGGGCGGGTGGCGGTGGGCTTGTTGCCCTACCGTCAGGCGGAGATGCTGGCCCGGGTGGAGCCTTACGGCATGATCATTATTATCATTCTGGTATTCTTCACCAATATCTTCAGCACGGTCATCTCACCCATGCTCGATGTGGGGATCAGCATCCTCGCCGGTCCCCAGAGCAAGCTGGTGTACAGTGTCACGCATTTTCTCATGAGATAATCGGAGCGCCGATGCGCCGAAAAAGGAGCAGACGATGAGCAACAAGCGGATAGTCAGCGGCATGAGGCCGACCGGAAAACTGCACCTGGGCCACTTCCACGGGGTGCTCGCCAACTGGCGGGAACTCCAGGAGGAGTACGAGTGTTTCTTTTTTGCCGCGGACTGGCACTCCCTTACCACCGAGTATGACAATACCGAAGCCATCCGCCAGAACACCGACGAGATGATCCTCGACTGGCTTGCCTTCGGGGTCGATCCCGCCAAATGCGTCATCTTTCGGCAGAGCCGCGTACCCCAGCATGCGGAGTTGAACCTGATCCTCTCCATGATTACGCCGGTTTCGTGGCTCGAACGGAATCCCACCTACAAGGAGATGCAGGAGAATCTTTCCACCAAAGATCTCTCCACCTTCGGCTTTCTTGGCTATCCGGTCCTCATGGCGTCGGACATCATCGTCTACAAGGCCGCCAAGGTGCCGGTGGGTCACGACCAGCTCCCCCACCTGGAGATCACCCGGGAGATTGCCCGCCGCTTCAACTACCTCTACAACACCGAGGTATTCCCCGAGCCGGCGGCACTACTCACTGAAACTCCCAAGGTCCTGGGGCTCGACGGCCGCAAGATGAGCAAGTCCTACGGCAATGCCATCTTCCTTTCGGAAAGCGCCGACGAAACCCGCAAAAAGGTCATGTCGATGGTGACCGACACCCAGCGGGTTCGGCGGAGCGATCCGGGTGAGCCCGACCGTTGCGTCGCCTTTTCTCTCAACAGCCTCTACCTTCCCGAGGAGAAAAAGGCCGACATCTTCGCAGGGTGCCGCAGCGCCGCCATCGGTTGCGTTGAGTGCAAGAAGCTCCAGGCCGAGTACCTGGTTGAAACCCTCGCCCCCTACCGGGCCCGCCGCGACGAGCTCACCGAAAAGCCGGGGTTGGTGGCCGAGATCCTCGCCGAAGGAGAGGCCCGTGCCGCAACAGAGGCCGCACGGACCATGGCCGAGGTGCGGGACGCCATCAAGCTATGAGCGGCGACGGAAATCTCGATCTCTACCGTGACGAGGAGGCTGCCTCCTACACGGTTAAGCTCGAGGTCTTCGAGGGACCCCTCGACCTACTCCTTCATCTCATCAGGAAGAACGAGGTGGACATCTACGATATTCCGCTCTCCATCATCACGCGGGAATACCTCGACTACATCAAGATGATGAAGGAGCTCAACCTGGAGATCGCCGGCGAGTTCCTCGTCATGGCCTCGACCCTCATCCAGATCAAGTCGAAGACCCTTCTTCCCATGCCGGCCGACGAGGAGTCGACGGAAGAGGAGGAGGAAGACCCTCGGGCCGAGTTGGTCAGGCGGCTCCTGGAATACCAGAAATACAAGGAGGCTTCGATCTCCCTGGCGGAGCGGGATATGCTCGGCCGGGAGACCTACGCCCGCACTTTTTTGTCCCCGGAACTTGCGGGGATGCAGCCCGAGGAGGAACCGGTCGAGGTGGAGCTGTTCGAGCTGATAGAGGCATTCAGGAAGGTTCTCGACCGGGTTTCCGAGGAGAGCTTTCACGAGGTGGGGGCCGAGTCGATCACCATCGCCGAGCGGATTAACGAGATCCTCTCGCTACTGGAGGGGAAAGAGTCGCTTCTGTTCGATGAGCTCTTTCCCGAGAACTTCAACCGGGACTTTCTTATCGCCACTTTCCTCGCCGTGCTTGAGCTCTGCAAGCTCAAGATGGTCAAGGTGGTTCAGGCAAACCGCTACGGCTCCATCTGGATCCAGCCGGCGGTCATGGAGGGGGAGGACGCCGTCGCCGATGCCGAATCTTAAGTCCATTGTGGAAAGTCTTCTGTTCGTTGCCGATGCCCCGGTGACTTTTGACCGGCTCTGCACCTTCCTGGAGGAGTTTGACCGGGGAGAGGTAAAGGAGGCCCTGAACGCGCTTCAGGATGAATACGGCCGCGAGGGGAGGGGAGTTGTTCTTGCCGAAGTGGCCACCGGTTTCCAGTTCCGCACTCCGGCCGAGAACGCCGACTATCTTCGCCGTCTCACAAAGACCCGCCCCGTCAAGTTCAGCCAATCCGCCCTTGAAACCCTCGCCATCATCGCCTACCGCCAGCCGGTGACCCGCGCCGAAATCGAGTACCTGCGCGGCGTCGACTCCGGCGGCGTCCTGAAGACTATCCTGGAAAAGAAGCTCATCAAGATTCTGGGCAAGAAGGACATACCGGGCAAACCGCTTATCTATGGCACCACCCGGGAATTTCTGGAACTCTTCAGCCTGAAGGATCTCAGGAGTCTGCCTACCCTCAAGGAGATTCGCGACCTGTCTGAAACCGCCCCCTATGAGCAGCAGGAAGAACTACCCCTGGGACAGTCCGAGGGGGAAGGGGATCAGCTCTGAAAGAAAACAGTATGTTGGCTGTTGTCGAACCGATTCTCTGGTATAGTTGAGCGTGTTTGCAGAAAAAACGCTCGCGTTTCAGGGGGAGGGGGCGATGGTACGTCAGCCTGCGGTTGCTGGTCAGTTCTACTCCGATGAACCGAAACGGTTACGGGGGGAGCTTCAGCGGATGGTGCCCGTTGGCGCCGCGAAGCGGCGAGTGACGGGTATTGTGGCCCCCCACGCCGGGTACGTGTATTCCGGAAACGTTGCCGGAGCCATCTATGGCATTGTTGAATTGCCGCGAACCGTTGTCATTCTCGGCCCCAACCACCATGGCTTCGGAGCTGCCGCCGCCCTTTATCCCGATGGTGAATGGCTCACTCCTCTTGGTTCAGTGCCGATCGATGCCAAACTCGCAGATCTTGTGCGGGAGCATGCCCCGGTTGTGGAGTCTGACACCTCGGCGCACCGGTTTGAACATTCCCTTGAAGTGCAGGTGCCGTTTCTCAAGTATTGTCGTGAGGACGTGAAAATAGTGCCGCTCTGTCTCGGTTTCGGCGACTACGAGCGGTGCCGGTTGCTGGGGGAGGGGCTCGCGTGGGCGATCAGGGAATTCGGCGAGGATGTGCTGATCGTGGCAAGCTCGGACATGACCCACTACGAGTCAGCCGATGCCGCCCGCACGAAAGATGAACAGGCCATCGCCGAGGTGCTTGCGTTGAATCCGGAAGGTCTGTTGAGTGTTTGCGGGCAAAAGAACATTACCATGTGCGGGGTGATTCCCGCCACGGTCATGCTGGTGGCTGCGAAAGCATTGGGCGCCACGAAGGCGGAACTGGTCCGCTATGCTACGAGCGGTGATGTGACGGGGGACAACCGGCAGGTGGTTGCCTACGCGGCGATTGCGGTATATTGACGGCCGGTAAAGGGATTACTCTTCTTTTGCTATCCTGACCACCTGCAGCACGCCGGGCATCTGTTCCAGTTCGGCAGAGTCGAGGGTGTCGGTATCGCCGATGACACCGATGATGGTCCGGTTGGCGCCGGTTGACTGGTGGATGTCGAAGTTCCTCGTAATCAGGTATTCCTTTATTTCCACGAGCGCCTCTTCGCCGGCGCTCTTTTTCATGATGATGAGCATTACTGCTCCTCCTTGCCCGTAGTTTCCTCCCGGTGGGTCATGATCCGCTCCAGCCGGCGCGATTCGTCGATTACCCGCTCGAAAAGACGCACGATGGCCCCGTCATCCAGGGGGCCGGGGTTGCCCGCCTTCATTCGTTCGAAGATCAGTTTTTCACGTTTGGGATCATAAACCGGGAGTCCGCGCTCCTTCTTGATCATGCCAATTTCCAGGGCGAGCCCTGCCCGCCGGTTGAAAATCCGTAGGAGTTCGCTGTCGATCCGATCGATTTCCTGTCTCAGTTCGTCAATCGTCATGGGTTCCTCAGAACTGCTTTTTGATGTAGGTGTCCTTCTTCCAATGCACGTCGTCACGCTCGGGGTAGCCGATGGTGTAGTGGAGGCCGCGGGACTCTTTACGCTGAAGGGCGCAGTTGACGATCAGTTCCGCCACGGTGGCGATGTTCCGCAGTTCGATGAGATCCGAGGTGATGGTGAAGTCCCAGTAATAGTCCTCAATCTCTTCCTGGATCAGACGGATGCGGTGCAGCGCCCGTTCGAGCCGCTTGTCTGAACGGACGATACCCACGTAGTTCCACATGAAGCGCCGGATCTCGTCCCAGTTCTGGGAGACAACCACCATCTCGTCGCTGTCGGTTGCTGTGCTCGCGTCCCATTCGGGGATGTCCGGGTACTCGAAGTGGTTCTCTGCCAGTTCCTCCACTGCCCGCTTGTAGGCCCGACCCGCGTAGACCGCCGCCTCCAGCAGCGAGTTGCTTGCCAAGCGGTTGGCGCCGTGGAGGCCGGTGAAGGCCACCTCGCCGATGGCGTAGAGGTGACTCACGTCTGTTTCGGCGTTCTTATCCACCGCTACGCCGCCGCACAGGTAGTGGGCAGCTGGAACAACCGGAAGCGGTTCCTTCGTCATGTCGA
This sequence comes from Geobacter sp., assembly GCF_030834625.1. Lineage (NCBI taxonomy): Bacteria > Pseudomonadati > Thermodesulfobacteriota > Desulfuromonadia > Geobacterales > Geobacteraceae > Geobacter > Geobacter sp. The sequence goes on along the minus strand of NZ_JAUQXO010000026.1, from coordinate 26,499 downwards.
GGCCGTAATCCAGGCAGGTCTGGTAGATGTTGGGGAAGCGGGTCCGGACGTATTCTGGGTCCTTGTGGGTTATATCCAGGTAGACGCAGTCGTCTCCGTGGGTTTTCATCTCATTGTCGATGGCCCGTGCCACGATGTCACGGGGGGCAAGGTCCTTGAGTTTATGGTATTTCTCCATGAACGCCGTGCCGTCGCGGCGTCGCAGGATGGCCCCCTCGCCGCGGACCGCCTCGGAGATAAGAAACGACTTGGCGTGGGGATGGTAGAGGGTAGTGGGGTGGAACTGCATGAATTCCATGTTGGCGATGGTTGCGCCTGCACGGTACGCCATGGCCACGCCGTCACCGGTTGCCACGTCGGGATTGCAGGTGTAGAGGTAGACCTTGCCTGCGCCGCCCGTTGCCAGGAGGGTGATCTTGGCTCTGAAGGTTTTTACGCGGTTTGAGGCAATATCCAGAACGTGGGCGCCGAGGCAGCGGTTGGGCTTGACCCGCTTGCGGGCCACCTTTGCCATGGTTATGAGATCGATGCCGATGTGGTGCTCGTAGAGTCTGATGTTAGGGTTTTCGCGGGCGGCGGCCACCAGGGCCCGCTCGATCTCGCGTCCTGTCACGTCGTCGGCGTGGAGAATGCGGCGCTGGCTGTGCCCTCCCTCGCGGGTCAGGTCGAAGGCTTCTCCGCTTCGGGTGAACTGCACCCCCCACTCGATGAGGTTGCGGATGACTTTGGGACCCTCTTCAACCACCATCCGCACCACGTCTTCGTGACAGATTCCGGCACCGGCTACGAGGGTGTCCTCCACGTGGGCGTCGAAGGTGTCCTCCTGGGAAAAGACCGAGGCGATCCCCCCTTGGGCATAGTTGGTGGCGGATTCTGTCACTTCACGCTTGGTCACGAGGACAACGGTGCCGTGACGCGCAGCCTGGAGGGCAAAGGACAGCCCGGCGATGCCGCTGCCGATGACGAGAAAATCGCTCTCTATTTTCATGGGCGTGCTCCTTGGATAATGTGTAAATATTTATGAAGACAGTCGATTATTCCCCCGCTTAGCCCCTTTGTCAAGGCATTTCAAGGTCATACCGGCCGTTCTCTGTGGGGTTGCATTGCTTTCGGAGTTGGTCTATATTTTGTATGGCTTTCGGCATGGACGCCGATCTGCGCTGCATGGGAGGAAAAGTGCCGAAAGTTGTCAAAATTATGGCCCTTGCCCTGGTTCTCTGGGGGATGGCAGGCTATGGGTCCGCCACGGCCGATATCTATCGTTACGAGGATGACGAGGGGGTCGTTCATTTTACCGACGCTCCGACCGACAAGCGGTTCAAGATTTTCATGAGGGATATCAAGAAGGACCGCAAGCTCCGGACCACCTTCAAGCTTGGAAACATCGCTCGTAATTCGGGTGAATTCGATCCGATCATAAACCAGTGCGCCCTGGAGTTCGGCGTCGACAAGTCGTTGGTTAAGGCCGTCATCCATGCCGAGTCCGGCTATAATCCCAACGCCGTCTCCCCTAAGGGGGCGAGCGGGCTCATGCAACTCATGCCCAAGACGGCCAAGGACTTGAAAGTAGCAAATGCCTTCGACCCGCGGGACAACATTCGGGGGGGGGTGCGCTACCTCCGCTTTCTGCTCGACACCTTCAGGGGAGACGAGTCTCTGGCCCTCGCAGCCTATAATGCCGGCCTGTCGCGGGTAGCCCAGTATAATGGAGTTCCTCCGTACCAGGAAACACGCACCTATGTAGACAGGGTGCTCAATTACAGGAAATCATACCAGTCCACCAACTGAGAACCGGTTCATACATGTCCGAAACTTATGCCAAATCCATCTGGAACATCCCGAACATCCTCACCCTCCTGCGTATCGCCCTGATTCCAGTTTTGGCGGTGCTCCTCCTCTCGCCGTCACGGGAAGCGGGGTTCTGGGCAGCGGCGGTATTTGCCATCGCGTCCATCACCGACTGGCTCGACGGCTATCTTGCCCGCAGGATGGGTATCGTCACGGTCTTTGGCAAGTTCCTCGATCCCATCGCTGACAAGCTCATGGTCATGGCGGCCCTCATCATGATTCTTCCCTTCAATCGTGTGCCGGCCTGGATGGTGCTGGTGATCCTTGGCCGCGAGATCATCATTACCGGGCTGCGGGGGATAGCCTCCAGCGAGGGGATCGTCATCTCGGCCAGTGACCTGGGCAAGTTCAAAACCATTTTCCAGATGGTGGCAATTATCGGGCTTCTTCTCCACTATGATTACAACTGGTTTTTTGGTATCCCTCACCCCTATCTCACGGTCAACATGCACAATGCGGGGATGTTCTACCTCTGGATCGCCACCATCATGACTGTCTGGTCCGGTGTCGACTACCTCGCCAAGTTCATGAAGGTCATTACCCGCTGACCTTTCCTGTTCCTATTTCCCATCCAGCGCCATAGGTTCGCAGACATTGTCGGCGGAATTCGCCTCGGACCCGCAGATGAAGCAGACTACCGTCGGGTTGGCGGTAAGGTGCCGAACTTCCTTCATCATCCCCTTGCTCTTGAGGACGCAGAGATGTCCCTGGTGTTTTTCGCCGCAGTTGCAAGTCTTCTGTTCAGTCATGGGTGGTCTCCTTGAGGGGCATGGTAGAATGTGGCGGTGTTAAGGCCAAGCCCATTGTCGCTGCAAAATTGTCAGACTGTCAAGCCGCCCGTGGACCGTGTCTGAAATGAATTTCACGTTGACAGAGGGAGGCAAAACGGGTATAAGACAGATTCTCTTCTGCAGAGCATAAATAGAGGGCGGCGTCGCCAAGTGGTAAGGCAAAGGTCTGCAAAACCTTTATTCACCGGTTCAAATCCGGTCGCCGCCTCCAAATTAAAAAGCTGACCATTCGGTCGGCTTTTTTGTTGTCCATTCACCGCCTGTCTGCCATCTTCGCGGGTTTTGGTTTTGCATGGCGCGGCCGTTTCTGTTACGATACCTTCCCAACTCCCTGAACACCAAGGCTTTCTCGATGTCCGAACTCACCCCGATGATGCGCCAGTATCTGGAAATCAAGGCCGATTACCCTGACTCGATTCTCTTCTTCAGGCTCGGCGATTTCTATGAGATGTTCCTTGACGATGCCGTCAAGGCTTCGCGCATCCTCGACATCACTCTTACTTCCCGCGGCAAGGGGGGAGACGGTTCCGATGTTCCCCTGTGTGGCATACCGTACCACTCGGCTACACCGTATATCGCTAAACTGATCGAGGCAGGAGAGAAGGTGGCCATCTGTGAGCAGGTGGAGGACCCCAAGACCACCAAAGGAATCGTGAAGCGCCAGGTGGTCAAAGTCGTTACCCCCGGCCTCGTAGTGGAGGCCGATAGCCTCTCCCCCAAGGAAAACAATTTTCTGGTGTCGATCTTCAGCGACAGCAGCGATCGCTGGGGGGTGGCGTATCTGGACATCTCCACCGGCGAGTTTCGGGTAACCGAGGTGGATGGTAGTGATGGAGTATGGGGAGAGGTGGCCTGCGCCAATCCGCGGGAGATTCTCATGCCCGCTTCCTTTCGAGAGAACGGGAAGGGGGACGGCCGAGGCGATCTGGCTGCCGGCCGAACGCTCACCTATGTGGACGACTGGGTCTACGACCGGGACTACAGCGAGAGGCTCATCCGCAACCATTTCGGCGTGGCATCGCCCGATGCCCTGGGGTGTGGTGGGCTTGCCGAGGGGCTCCAGGCAGCGGCTGCAGTTCTGTATTATCTGCAGGAGACCCAAAAGGGCAGGGTTGACCATATCCGGGAACTGCGGGCCTATCGGACCCAGGAGTTCCTGGTCCTTGACGAAACCACCCGCCGCAACCTGGAGCTGACCGCCACCCTTTCCGAGGGGAAACGGCGCGGGTCGCTTCTGGGACTGCTGGATCGTACCGCCACCGCCATGGGGGGGCGCAAGCTCAGGCAGTGGATTAACTATCCACTTGTAAAAGTCGATAAAATAAGGGAACGTCAGGATAGTGTCGATGAGCTTGTCCGCGACCCTGGCCTTCGGGCCGGCATTCGGGAGGCCCTCGAAGGGGTCTACGATCTGGAGCGCCTGAACGGGCGCATCAGCCTCGCAAGCTCGGGAGCCAAGGACTTGGTGGCTCTCAAGGCATCACTCCAGAAAATTCCGCCGCTGTTGAGCCTGCTCGGACACGCCGAGGCAGGCCTTCTGCGTGATCTGCTGGCGGGCATTGATCCGCTGGATGAGGTGGCGGAACTGATCGGCAGAGGCATCGTTGACGACCCTCCCTTTGTGCTCCGTGAGGGGGGGATTATAGCCGACGGCTACCATGGTGAACTGGACGAGTTGCGCGCCATCAGCCGCGAAGGGAAGGGGTTCATCGCCCGGTTGGAGGCAAAGGAGAAGGCGCGCACCGGCATCTCCTCCCTCAAGATCCGCTACAACAAGGTATTTGGCTACTACATCGAAGTCACCAAGTCGAATCTTGGGGCCATCCCCGACGACTACATACGGCGTCAGACCCTTGCCAACGCCGAGCGCTTCATCACCCCCGAGCTCAAAGAGTATGAGGAGAAAGTCCTCGGGGCCGAGGAGCGGATCGTGGATCTGGAGTATTCGCTCTTCCAGCAGATCAGGCAGCGGGTTGCCGCGGAGGGGGAGCGGCTTGCCCGAACGGCGGACCGCCTCGCCACCCTCGATGTCCTCGCTTCCCTGGCCGAGGTGGCCCACGAGCGCAATTACTGCCGACCGCTTGTCGATGACAGTGACGTGCTCTCCATCTCCGAGGGGCGACACCCGGTTGTGGAGGCCCTCAATGTCTCCGAGCGGTTCGTTCCCAACGATGTCCTGCTCGACAACGGCGAGAATCAGCTCGTCATCATCACCGGCCCCAACATGGCCGGAAAGTCCACCTTCATGCGACAGGTGGCCCTCATTGTCCTCATGGCCCAGCTGGGGAGCTTCGTTCCGGCCACCGAGGCCCGGATAGGGGCGGTGGACCGGATCTTTACCCGTGTGGGTGCCTCCGACAACCTGGCCCGGGGGCAGTCAACCTTCATGGTGGAGATGATGGAGACGGCGGCGATTCTTCGCAACGCAACGCCCAGGAGCCTTGTTGTGCTGGACGAGATAGGGCGAGGCACCTCGACCTTCGACGGTGTTTCCATTGCCTGGGCCGTGGCAGAGTATCTCCACGACACGGCCCGATGCGCCGCAAAGACGCTCTTTGCCACCCATTATCACGAACTGACCGAGCTGGCCGTGACCCGGGGGAGGATCAAGAACTGCAACGTGGCGGTGAAGGAGTGGAACGACCAGGTGATCTTTCTCCGCAAGATCGTCGAAGGGGGGGCATCCCACTCTTACGGCATCCAGGTGGCGCGACTTGCCGGACTCCCCGCCGAGGTGATCGAGCGGGCCAAGGAAATCCTCCACAACCTGGAGAAGGGGGAATATGTGGAGGGGGGAGTGCCCCGGATCGCCAAGGGAAAGAAGGTCGCTGCGCCCAAGGCGTCGCCCCAGCTTTCCCTCTTCGAGCAGGGGGAGGATCTCCTGCGGCAGCGGCTTGCCGGGTTGAATATCGCGGCACTCACTCCCCTTGAGGCTCTCAATATTCTCGATGAGTTGAAAAGGATGGCCTGACGTGATGACACAACGGTGGATAAAGTTATTTCCTGTTTTTTTCGTCCTTGCGGCCTTGGTTCTTTTCTGTCCCCTTGCAGGTGCCACGGAGGTTGACCGAGCGAAGGTGACCAAGGCGAAGGTCAAGACCACAGCAAAGAAGGCAACCGCCGCTCCTGTCAGGGCCGCCGTGGCCTCTGCTCCGGGCGAGGCCCCGGCAGTGGTGAAGGAGGTCCGTCACTGGTCGAACCCCGATTATACCCGGATCGCCATTACCGCCGACCGTGAAGTGCGCTATGAGACCCACCAGATCAAGCAGCATCCAAGCGATACCCTGCCGTCACGCATTTATCTCGACATAACCGGAGCTCGTCTTGGCGCCGGCGTGCATGACCTGCCCATCGGCGACGGTCAGCTGAAGGTTGCGCGGGTTGGCCAGTATCGGCCGGATGTGGTCAGGGTGGTTCTCGATGTGGATAGAATCAAGGAGTATAAGGTATTCTCTCTCTCGGACCCGTTCCGGATCATCGTAGATGTCAAGGGCGAGCGCCCTCTCGAGTTCTCGAAGCTTACCGAACAGCTCCAGCCGGCCCCGGCAAGCGCGGCGGAAACACAGAAGCCAGAGGCCCGTGAAGAAAAACCCCGACCGAAACCGGCAGGCACCTTCAAGCCGGGAAAGATCCGACGGATTGTGGTTGATCCTGGCCACGGTGGGCATGATCCCGGCGCGGTGGGGGCTGGTGGTTCCCAGGAAAAGGACGTGGTTCTTGCAATTGGTCTCAAGCTGGCGGAGAAGATCAGGGAAGAGCTGGGCATTGACGTGGTCATGACCCGCTCGACCGACGTCTTCATCCCGCTGGAGGAACGTACCGCCATCGCCAACAAGGTGAATGCCGACCTCTTTGTTTCGGTCCATGCCAACGCCTCCCTGAACCGTGCCGCCTCGGGCATCGAAACCTACTACCTCAATCTGGCCAAAACCGAGAAAGCGGCACAACTCGCAGCCCGGGAGAATGGCACGTCCCTTGAGAAGGTGAGCCTGTTGCAGGCGATTCTCTTCGACCTCATGGCAAACTACAAACTCAACGACTCGGCTCACTTGGCGGATGAAGTCCAGAAGGCTCTCTACAAAAAGATCCATGGCCACTATTCCGGGACGAGGAATCTGGGGGTCAAGCAGGGGCCGTTCTACGTTCTCGTGGGCGCCACCATGCCGAGTATTCTTGTGGAAGTGGCCTTTATCAGCAACGAAGCCGAGGAGGCGCGGCTGAGGGATCAGACGTTCCTGGACCGGACCGCGGACGGAATCGTGGACGGGATCAGGGTGTATATCCAGACGTTAGGCACTGGGCGATAGGCAAGGGGTTTTATGGAATTCAACATCGACCGCTACTTTCCCGATTCTTCCCAGGAGGCAGGCGACGCCGGCCGGGCCTCCTTCGAGGAGAAGCGTCCCCTCTACCTGGCAGGCAGCAAGCACTTTCTGAACCATTACCGGGAGGAGATCAAGGCGATTCACCGGGCCGGAGCCAGCGGGGAGACGGTGGTTCGAAATCTCACTGCCATGGTCGATACCCTCATCCGGAAGCTCTTTCGGAGCATCGTGAGGGACGTGGTCCACTCGGGACGGGGGAGAGAGCGCCTGACACTGATAGCCATCGGCGGCTACGGACGGGGTGAGCTCAACCCCTACTCGGACATCGACCTCATGTTCCTCTATAGCGGCAAGGATCAGGCGCGGGTGGAGGACATTGCCCAGAAGCTCCTCTATTTTCTCTGGGACATGAAGCTTGACGTGGGGTACTCGGTCCGCACCCTGCAGGATTGTGTGGAAATGGCGGCCGCCGACCTCACGGTTCGGACGGCGCTTCTCGACGCCCGGGTTCTGGCTGGGAGCAGGATCCTCTTCCGGGATTTCGAGAAGGTCATGCTGACCCAGATACTGACGAAGCGCAGCGACAACTTCATCAAGGAAAAGGTGGCGGAGCTTCGGAAACGGCGTGAGAAGTATGGTTCGTCAGTCTACCTTCTGGAGCCCAACGTGAAGGAGAGTGAAGGGGGGCTGCGGGATCTCCATGCTGCCCTCTGGGTGGCGAAGATCAAGTATAAGGTCGCCAATCCCCGGGAGCTGATCGTCAAGGGGGTGATGACCGAGGAGGAACTTGCCGCCTACCATGAGGCACTGTCGTATCTCTGGCGGATCCGCAACGAGCTCCACTTCCTATCCGGGCGCAAGAACGACCAACTTACTTTCGAGGCCCAAGCCAGGCTGGCAGTATTCTTCGGCTACCAGGACAACGGCCGGACCCTGGCGGTGGAGGAGTTCATGCGGGACTACTACCTCCATGCCACAAAGGTGGAACACATCTCCTCATCCCTCATCGCTGCATGTACCCGCCGCGAGGAGGGGGCACTGAAGATCCTCGGCTACTTCATCCGGCGCCACGTGGGGGAAGGGTTCTACATCATTAAGGGCGAGCTGGTGATTCCCGACGAGTCGATGATCGAGAAGGAGCCGGCCCGGCTCATGAAGATCTTCGAGTATGCCCAGAAGCATGGCGTCGTCATCAGTGTCGCCGTCAAGTCGCTCATCCGCAGAAGTCTCCATCTGGTGAACGATAAGTTTCGCCGAAACAAAGATGTGAATCAGTCGTTTTTCGCCATCCTCCGCAGCGACAAGGATGTATCCGAAACTCTCCGTCTTATGCACCACCTGGAATTCCTGAACCGTTTCATCCCCGAGTTCAGCCACATTCATTGCAAGGTCCAGCACGACCTCTACCACATCTACACCGTCGACATCCATTCGCTCTTTGCCGTCGACGAGACCCTGAAACTCCTGCGGGGCGAGCGCGAACAGGAACTGCCGCTACTCACCAGGCTTGCCCGCGAAGTGGACAAGCGGGAGTTGCTGCTTCTGGCAGTCCTCTTCCACGACATCGGCAAGGGTGAGGGAGGAAGCCACGCCGAAAAGGGCGCGGACTTGATTCCGACCATCGCCAGGCGGATGGGACTTTCCAGGGAGGACGGCGAGCGGCTCGAATTCCTGGTGAGAAACCATCTCCTCATGGCCCACATTGCCCAGCGGCGGGATCTCCACGACGAGAAGATGATCATCCAGTTCGTTCGGCAGATGGAGAAGAGCGAGAACCTGAAGATGCTGTATCTCCTCAGCTACGCCGACATCAGGGCGGTGGGAACCGATGTCTGGACCGAGTGGAAGGCGATGCTCCTTCAGGAGTTGTACGAAAAGAGCTTCAATGTTCTGGAGCGGGGCGACTTCAAGCTCGAAGCGCACAGCGAGCGGGTCAAAAGCGTCAAAAGGAAGGCCCTTGAGATACTCGGCGAAGAGTATCCGGTTGCCGCCGTCAAGGAGGAGCTCAAGGCGATGACCACCCGCCATCTCCTCTCCAATCCTCCGCAGGTGATTGCCGAACATGTGAAGATTCTGCTGGCACTCGACCAGAACAAGATTGTGACGCGGGTCGCTCACGAAACGGAGGGGGGATACTCCAACCTTACCATCTGCACCTTTGACGTTCCCGGGCTCTTTTCCATGATTACCGGCGTCATGGCCGCCAACGGCATCAACATCCTCGGGGCCCAGATCCACACAAACACCAATGGCAAGGTCCTCGATATTCTCCAGGTGAATTCCCCTCAGGGGTTTGTCATTACCGAAGAGAGCCGTTGGAAGCGGGTCGAAGAGGACCTGCGGCAGGTCCTTGCGGGCAAGGTCCAGGTGGCGGATCTCGTGGCCAAGCGGCAGCGGCCCACGCTGCTCACGGAGCGGGCGAAGCCCCGCTTCTCCTCCCGGGTGGAGATCGACAACGACGTGTCATCCGACTATACGGTCATCGACATCTATACCCACGACAAGGTGGGGGTCCTCTACCAGATCACGAGCACCCTGACGGAACTGGGCCTTTACATCGGGGTATCCAAGATATCCACCAAGGTGGATCAGGTGGCCGACGTCTTCTACGTGAAGGATATCTTCGGCCACAAGATCACAAACGCTGAGCGTCTTGAAGAGATCAAGAACCGCCTCGTGAAGGCCGTGGAGTGAGGAGAACGTGAACCAGTTCCTTGATCTCTTTCTGAACTACCTTCTGGTTGAGAAGGGACTGGCGAAGAACTCCCTCGATTCCTATGGCCGTGACATGGCCCGGTACCTGGACTTCCTTGAGGAGCGCGGCAGCAGCGAACCGGCGGCGGTCCGCGCCGTGGACGTGGCCGACTTCCTGGCCCTTCTCAAGGAACGGGGACTCGCACCCCGAAGCCGGGCCCGTGCCCTTTCCTGTGTGCGGATGTTCCACCGGTTTCTTCTCGTGGAGGGATATGCCGAGGCTAACCCCACCACCATCATCGAGGCGCCAAAGAGCGTTGCGAAGCTTCCCCAGGTTCTCACCGGCCGGGAGGTGGAGGCGCTTCTGGCCGCCCCCGGCAGTGACGGCAGCCAGGATGTGCGGGACCGGGCCATGCTGGAACTTCTGTACGCAACGGGGCTTCGGGTGTCCGAGCTTGTGAGCCTCGGAATGCGTGACGTGAACGTGACCGCCGGGTATCTCATGGCCTTCGGCAAGGGGGGGAAGGAGCGGCTCGTTCCCATGGGAGAATCGGCCTGTGCCGCAGTTTCCCGGTATCTGTCCGACGCGCGGCCCGCCATGGATCGGAGCGGAGGCAATTCCTATCTTTTCCTCACCAGGCTCGGAGACCGGATGACGCGGCAGGCGTTCTGGAATATAATCAAAAAACGGGCTCTGGAGGCGGGAATCAGGAAAACGATCTCCCCCCACACGCTCCGCCATTCGTTTGCGACCCATCTTCTGGAGAACGGTGCGGATCTCCGGAGCGTGCAGACCATGCTCGGCCATGCGGATCTCTCGACGACCCAGATATATACCCACGTGACCCGCGAGCGGTTGAAGCGGGTCCATGAGGAATTCCATCCGCGGGGATAGGGCAGAGGCTGGGACAGGAATACATGAATAACTCACCACGAAAGGACAGGGTAATGAAGTATATCGTGCTGCTCGGCGACGGGATGTCGGACGAGGCCGTGAAGGAACTGGACGGAAAAACACCCCTGCAGGCTGCGAAGACGCCGAACATGGATGCCATGGCCCGGCGGGGAAGGATCGGGCTCGCCCATACCGTGCCGAAGGGGCTTCCCCCGGGAAGCGATGTGGCCAACCTCTCGGTGTTCGGCTATGACCCGCGCACCTGCTACACGGGGCGCTCACCTCTCGAAGCGGCAAGCATGGGGGTTCACCTGGGCCCTGATGACGTGGCGTTTCGGGTTAATCTCGTGAATCTGCAGCCGACCCGGGGTACCCTCGTGATGCGCGACTACTCGGCTGGCCACATATCCACAGAGGAGGGGCGGGAGCTCATTGAGGCAATCCAGCGGGAGATCGGCGGCGACGAATTCCAGTTCTACCCCGGTGTGGGGTACCGGCACCTCATGGTCTGGCGCAATGGCAAGTGCGATATCACCGCCACCCCCCCCCACGACATTTCCGGGCAGAGCATCCTCGACTATCTCCCGAAGGGGGAGGGGGCCGAGCGACTAATCAACCTGATGAATTCTTCCCAGATGATCCTCAATAATCACCCCCAGTACCGCAAGCGCCTGGAGGCAGACAAGGTGCCGGCAAACTCCATCTGGCTGTGGGGGCACGGCAAAGCTCCCCGGATCGAGTCGTTCCGGGAAAAGTTCGGCCTCACCGGCGCGGTCATCTCTGCGGTGGACCTCATCAACGGAATCGGCATTGGCGCAGGGCTCGACGTGATCCGGGTCACCGGGGCCACCGGCTACATCGACACCAACTATGAGGGGAAGGTGCAGGCCGCCCTGGAGGCCCTGGAAACCCACGACTACGTCTACCTTCATGTGGAGGCACCCGACGAGGCTTCACACTCGGGGAATCTTGCCCACAAACTCCAGGCCATCGAAGACTTCGATGCCCGGGTCGTGGGACCGATCATGGACGGGATCAGGCGCTTCGGCTCCTACCGCATCCTCTGTACCCCCGATCATCCCACGCCCATCAGGCTCAAAACCCATACGGACGCACCGGTCCCTTTCATCCTCTACGAAGGTGGGGAATCGGAAAACGGTGCGGTTTCGGGGTATGACGAAGATACGGCCAGGGCCTGTGGTTTCGTGGTGGAGGAAGGGTTCAGGCTCATGGAGCTTCTGCTGGGAAAGTGAGACGGCAGGAACGTAGGTGTTGAGAAAAGAGCAGGGCGGGTCGTGGGACCCGTCCTGTTTTGCTTGGAAGACGGATTTACCAGCGTCGGTAAACGGGCCCCAGGGGGCGGTACCAGTAAGGCCCTGGCCAGTAGCCGTAGTAGTAGGGATCATAATAGTAGTAGGGTGGCGGAGTAGGGTAAGGGTAGCCTTTCTCGTAGTCGTAACTTTTCCAGACGTGAATTTCCTTGATGGCTACGAGCGGATAGGTATAGTCGACATCGTCGAGGGGCATGATCTTTTTCCCTTTCACCTCTCCGACCAGGGTAACGAGACGGTCCTGCTTGAAGATCATGCTGTCGAGGAAGGAGTCCGTGATAGCGAGAAACCTTCCCTCGGTCCGAAACGTGTCCTCAGGCATGCCGGTTGCATCGAGACCGACCTGCATCACTTCCAACTGGCTTCCCTCACTGGTGTTTTTGACGCCGGCGATCACGCCTCCCAGCAGAACATACTTCCCGACAAGTGAATCAGGGTTATTCTTCAGCATGGTGTAGGTAACGGCGGGATCCACCAGTATGCGTGATTGATCGCTGATGACATGGGTACAGCCCGAAAGAGCCATAAGTAATGCCATGAGGGCAAGTATTCCCTGTTTCTTCATGGAGCACCTCCTTAGGAGCACCGCCAGATACCTGTATTTGGGGCCGGCTTGGCTGACTGTGGCTAACCGCTCTGACTGTATGTGATGTCTGGTGTCCGGTCCACTTCCTGAAACAAAGAGTATCTCCGGGCCAGGGAAAGTCAAACATGCGTCAGACGTGATGTAATCAAGGGGTTTTGTGGAGGAAAAACTCTGGAAATTGCGACTCTTTCCATGCTATATTTAGCAGCTGAAACTTGAATGGAGGACTGTATTAGTGAAAATTTGTGTCATCGGGACTGGCTACGTTGGCCTTGTGGCGGGGACCTGTTTCGCCGAAAGCGGCAATAGGGTCATTTGTGTTGATGTGAACGAAGAGAAGATTGAAGGACTCAAGCAGGGAATTCTTCCCATCTACGAACCGGGGCTCAAGGAGCTGGTGCTCCGCAACAGCGCCGATGGACGCCTCTCCTTCACCACCAACCTGGATTCAGCGGTAAAAGAATCCCTTGTCTGCTTTATTGCCGTGGGCACCCCGCCGGGCGAGGATGGCTCGGCCGACCTCCAGCACGTCCTGGCCGTTGCCCGGGAGATCGGCCGCACCATGGAAGGCTTCAAGATCATCGTCGACAAGTCGACGGTACCGGTCGGCACCGCTGACAAGGTGAGGCAGGCGACACAGGAAGAGCTCGACCGTCGCGGCGTTTCCTACGAGTTCGATGTGGTTTCGAACCCGGAGTTTCTCAAGGAAGGCGCCGCCATCGACGACTTCATGAAGCCTGACCGGGTCGTCATTGGTGCCGACAACGTCCGTACCGCCGAGATCATGAAGGAACTCTACTCACCCTTCATGAGGAAGACCAATCGCTTGATCATTATGGACGTCCAGAGCGCCGAGATGACCAAATACGCCGCCAATGCCATGCTCGCCACCCGTATCTCGTTCATGAACCAGATGGCCAACCTCTGCGAGCGGATGGGTGCAGATGTGGCGGCCGTGCGCGAGGGGATCGGCTCGGACTCCCGGATCGGCTACGATTTCCTCTTCCCCGGCGTCGGTTACGGGGGCTCGTGCTTTCCCAAGGACGTAAAGGCCCTCATCAAGACTGCCGATGAATGCGACTACGACTTTGTTCTACTGAAGGCGGTGGAGGAAGTCAATGAGCGGCAGAAGGGGATTCTCATTGACAAGATGATTGCTCATTTCTCTCGGGAGAACGAAGCAACTTCCCTCGAAGGGAAGACCATCGCTGTCTGGGGACTCTCTTTCAAACCCCGCACCGACGACATGCGCGAGGCTCCCTCCATCGTCATCATCAGCAGGCTCCTCGAAATGGGAGCCACGGTTCGCGCCCACGACCCCGAAGCGGTCAAGGAAGCGAAGAAGATCTTCGGCGACCGGATATCCTACAGCAGCACCAACCAGTACGAGATTCTTAAGGATGCCGATGCCCTGGCCATCATCACCGAGTGGAACGAGTATCGCAATCCCGACTTCGAGCGTATCAGCGCGAGCCTTGCCGCGCCGGTCATCTTTGACGGCAGGAACCTCTACAATCCCCGGCGGATGCGGGAGATCGGTTTCACATACCATTCCATCGGTCGCAACGGTTCAGGCTTCAGCAGTAAGTAGGGGAGAGCAATGCGCGTCCTGGTAACCGGCGGTGCGGGATTTATCGGCTCCCATCTCTGTGCACGGTTGATGAACGATGGCCATGAGGTTCTCTGTCTCGACAACTTTTTTACGGGGAGCAAGAACAACATCTTGGCGCTTTTGGGCAACCCCCGTTTCGAGCTGATTCGTCACGACATAACCGAACCGATTCTCCTGGAGGTGGACCAGATCTATCACCTCGCCTGTCCTGCCTCGCCGGTCCACTACCAGTACAATCCGGTAAAGACCATCAAGACGAGCGTCATGGGGACCATCAACATGCTTGGCCTTGCCAAGCGGGTGCGGGCGCCGATTCTTTTGGCATCCACTTCGGAGGTCTACGGCGATCCCCAGGTACACCCGCAGCCCGAGACCTACTGGGGGAACGTGAACCCCATCGGGATCCGGAGCTGTTACGACGAGGGGAAGCGGGTCGCTGAAACCCTTATGATGGACTATCATCGCCAGAACGGAGTCGACATCCGTATCGTCCGGATATTCAATACCTTCGGCCCCCGCATGGCGGAGCATGACGGCCGGGTGGTATCGAACTTCATCGTTCAGGCGCTCAAGGGAGAAGACATAACGGTCTACGGCGACGGTAGTCAGACCCGTTCCTTCTGCTACGTGAGCGACCTGGTTGAAGGGCTCGTCCGGGTGATGTCTTGCAACGGGTTCATAGGGCCGGTCAACCTCGGTAACCCCGTCGAAACAACCATTATCGAGTTTGCCCGGCGAATTATCGCGCTCACCGGATCCCATTCGCAGATTGTTTACAAGCCGCTCCCTTCCGATGACCCTCAACAGCGCCAGCCCGATATTACCCTCGCGCGGACTACGCTCGGATGGGAGCCACTGGTGCCGCTGGAGGCGGGACTAAAAAAGACCGTCGACTACTTTTCCGGCCTCGGTGCCGCATCGTAACCCCTGGAGGAAGCATGCGGAAGCGGATGTACTTCGTCCCCGCCGGCTGCATACTTTTCATACTCTTCTTCACTGTTTTCGGTGAACGGGGACTTCTGCGCATCTATCATCTGAGCAGAGAAAAGGAAGAGATCGCGGAGAAGGTGACCCAGACCAGGGGAGAGAACGAGAATCTCAAGCGGGAGATCGAGGCGCTCAAGACCGACCGGAGGTACCTGGAAAGCATTGCCCGTAAGGATTTCGGCCTCGTCCGCCCCAACGAGGTTGTCTATCAGTTCCCTGCGGGGGACAAGGCACAACCAAAACCCCATCAGCCGGTTTCATCGGCGGGCGAAAAGAAGCGCTAGGGTGGAGCGGAGAGAATCCGCTCTTTCCGTTTTTGTACTCAGGAGATGTGACCATGAGCAGTTCCAAGAGACAGGCATGTGCCGTCTGCGCCTGGCGCGAAACCTGCGCCAAGAAATTCTGCGTCACCGATGGTGGCGCGCGCTGTCCCGATTTCAGCCGTGACGTTTCCATCAAAGTCCCGGACGAAGAAACTGACAGCGAGCAATGAACCAACTGGAGGGATCAATGAAGGATAGGGTTCGTTCTCTGGTGGCTGAGGGTATCGAGCGGTGCTTTGCCGACGGTTCCCTTACCTCGCACCAGATGCCGGCCATCGTCATAGAAAAACCGGCCCATGCCGAACATGGCGATTTCGCCTGCACCGTCGCCATGTCCCTGGCAAAGGCCGAGCGAAAGGCGCCGCGCGTGATCGCGGAGACGATCGTCGCGCATATCAATGATAGTGCTGAAGGGATCATCGGGGGAATCGAGATTGCGGGCCCCGGTTTCATCAATTTCAGAATCAAAAACGACGCCTGGAGCCGGACACTCGCTGCCGTCGAGGCGAAGGGGAAGAGTTTCGGTCTGAGTACCATTGGGGAAGGGCGGAAGGTGCAGGTGGAGTTTGTGAGCGCCAACCCGACGGGTCCTCTCCATATTGGCCACGGGCGTGGTGCGGCCATCGGCGACACCATCTGTCGTCTGCTGGCAGCCACCGGTTGGGATGTAACCCGCGAATTCTATTACAACGATGCCGGCGCCCAGATCGCCAGTCTGGCTCTCTCGGTTCAGGCCCGTTGCCTTGGCATCGAGCCGGGGGATCCCCGATGGCCGACCGACGGTTACCAGGGTGACTACATCAGGGACGTGGCCCGCTCCTACCTCGATCGTGAAACCGTCGACTCCGGCGACCAGCACGTTACCGCCGCCGGCGACCCCAACGATCTCGATGCGATCCGCCGCTTCGCCGTTGCCTATCTGCGACGCGAACAGGATCAGGATCTCTTGGCCTTTGATGTCCACTTTGACGTCTATTCGCTCGAATCGAGCCTTTATACTGAGGGGCGTGTCGAAGAAGTGGTCCGTCGCCTCATCGAGAACGGCCATACCTTCGAACAGGACGGTGCCCTCTGGCTGCGAACCACCGACTTTGGCGACGACAAGGACCGGGTCATGCGCAAGTCGGAGGGGAGTTACACCTATTTCGTCCCCGATGTCGCCTACCACCTGGCCAAGTGGGAGCGGGGATTCACCCGGGTCATCAACGAGCAGGGGGCCGATCACCACAGTACAATCACCAGGGTGCGGGCTGGCCTGCAGGCCCTTAATGCGGGCATTCCACAGGGGTGGCCGGAATATGTGCTCCATCAGATGGTTACGGTCATGCGTGGCGGCGAAGAGGTTAAAATATCCAAGCGAGCCGGCAGCTATGTTACCTTGCGTGATCTGATTGATGAGGTGGGGCGTGACGCCACCAGATTCTTCTTCCTTATGCGCAAGCCCGATTCTCAACTTGTCTTCGACATTGATCTTGCCAAACAGCAATCCCTCGAAAACCCGGTCTATTACGTCCAGTACGCCCACGCTCGGATCTGCAGCATCTTCGACACGGCTGCCGAGCGGGGATTCACCGTCCCCGTCTATGCCGATGCCCACGTTGAATTGCTTGGCACTCCTGAAGAGATTGCACTGGTCAAGCTGCTCGGCTCATTCCCCGAGGTGGTGGAGGGGAGCGCCCTCGCCTTTGAACCCCACCGGATCACTTACTGCCTTCAGGAACTGGCGGGAGCTTTCCACTCCTTCTACAACAGGAACCGCGTCATTACCGAGGAAAAGGATCTCAGTGCAGCGAGGCTCTTCCTCCTCAAATGTGTCGCTCAGGTCCTAAAGAATGGCCTTGCGCTCCTTGGAGTGTCGGCTCCGGAGAAGATGTAGCAGGATACGTATTATGGCTATTGACTATCGTGAACGGAAACCGGTTAACAAAAACCGGCCAAAATCGAAACCAGTCGGCCTTTTTGTGGTCGCCTTTGGAGCTGTTGCGTGTTTTTCCTTTGCCTTGGGGATACTGACAGACCGTTTTCTGCTCCCTCCTCGCAACCTCAAATCGAACAGCGCGCCAATGCCTCAGTCGGCAGCCCAGGGAACCAATAATCCTGCATCGCAGGCAGCGGACGGTAAGGATGCTGTGCCTGCCCAGCAGAATGCGCCACCTTTGCCGGTGGAACCATCCCTGACTTTTTACGAGACGCTCCCCAAAGGGGGGAAAGGCATCCTCGGAAGTGGCATTAATCCAAAACGACCGGAGATACACAGCGCCACTCCGCCAAAACCTCCAGTTGATGCGCCGTCCAGAAAGGATCAGGCACAACCACAGAAGGTAGATGTCAGGCCCGTACAAAAGGCCGAGAGTCCTGCATCGCCAGTTTCATCCCAGAACAGAAGTATGGTTTCGGATACCGCTGAACGTCAAAAAGGGACTGGAGATGCTGCTAAAGTGGTTTCGACGAAAAATCCCACCGCAGCCAAGGGTAAATTTTCAGTTCAGGTTGCTTCAGCAAAGGAGCGCAAGGAGGCAGAGGCCATCAAGGCTGCGCTTCAGGAAAAGGGTTTTGCCGCCTATGTTGTTGAGTTTCCCGTCGCTGGCAAAGGAACATGGTATCGCATAAGGGTGGGAAAACAGATGGATCAGGCCGCAGCCGGCAACCTAGTGAACCAAATCGGCAAGGGAGCAATAATTATTCCTGAATAGTAAAATTTTTTGTTGACTCAAGTGGTATGTCGTAGTATAAACAGAATCTCTTGTGACGCGGGGTGGAGCAGTCTGGTAGCTCGTCGGGCTCATAACCCGAAGGTCAGAGGTTCAAATCCTCTCCCCGCAACCAAATCATTTCAGGGACTTGCGTAACCGGCAAGTCCCTTTTTTGTGTCCAAAAGAGCCATTTGTACACTATTTTGTACACTACGGTTTTTTTTGACCCCCGAAGGGGCCTGCCTGAGGTCGCAATCCCATGGCACGTCTCATCAAGCGCGGCAAGACCTACTACGCCCAGTACTACTTGGGCAAGCAGAAACGGGTAAATCTCCACACCTCCATCCCCCAGATCGCCAAGGAGAAGCTGCGCCAGCTGGAATCGTCCCTGTTGCGCGGCGACGACATCCCCCTCCCCACGAGGAACCCGCTGCCGACGGTCCTCTCCGCCTTCACCAATCACCTATATGCCACCAAGCAGCCGAAAAACGCCGACAAGATCGTCTCGTACCTGCGGGCCATCTTCGGTCCCATCGCCCCCGAACTCCACATATAAAACGCGCGAATCAGCGCCAAGGCCCGCAAGTGCCCCTCGAGCCGTCCCGAGAAGCACATCGAGACGCTCCATTTCGAACAGATCATAACCCGCGACATCGCCGACTACATCGCTGCCAAGGTCCGCGATACGGGGATCGTGCCCAAGACCGCCAACCGCTATCGCGAGCTACTGATCCGCCTCTACAACTGGGCAATGAACCAGTATGGGATCCGGATGCCCGGGGACAGGAACCCGGCCGCCAAGGTGGAGCGCTACCGGGAGCGCCCGCCTGAGATCGTCTTCCAAAGCATGGAGGAGATCGACGAGCAGCTGGGGGCTGGCGCTCGCTGGAATTCATTGCATGAATTGACAGCTTTACATCAATTCCCCGTCAATTATCGAATGAATTGACCGACAATTGACGGGTTCACAATTCAATTTATCAATTAAGCGAAAAGAGGCGGATGCAGGGTCAGGCGGATAACGGGTCAGCCTTTCCAAGTTGCCAAGCTGACTGGCAGATATCAATGTAAAGCAATGACCGATCTCACTTCATACATCAAACACTTTACGGAGAGGGCAACCCTGCTGCGACTGACGATGCCAGTGCCAAAAGGGTTAGCTGCATACCCTTTATTGTTTATTGCTCCCAGAACGCCGCAACCTCCTTTAGGATGCTCTCTGAAACCAGTTCCGTTACATCGGAGTCGAACCAGTCGGTCGGCATCGACTGACTGTAGCTCGATTCCGTGAATCTGCTGTCCATCAGGATGATAAGTCCGCGGTCGGTCTCGGAGCGGATGACTCTCCCGGCGGCCTGTACCGCCTTGGCCATGGAGGGAATCGTGTAGGCATAGGCGAAACCGGCGCCGTACCGCCGCTGGTAATACTCTCTCATCTCCTCCCGTTCGAGATCGTAGTTGGGGAGCGGTGGGCCGACCACGAAGGCCCCTCCCGGTCGAACAACGCGCTAACCGGCACTTCGGCCTGGTACAGGGGATCGGCCTTGGCCCTTTTCTTCTGTACGCGGCGGTGAATCTCCTGCCCATCGGCGGCCGAGCGTCCGTAACCTGAATGGGCTTCGATGCTTCCGGTGCGTGGAGAGGGGAGTGCAAAGTCGCGCAGGGGGATGGTGATGAGCTTCATGGCAGACAGCATACATCAAAATCGAAAAAATCTGGGGGTTGTCAACTGCTTTCCTCTATGGGCTTTTTTCGTGCGGGCAGACTCCTGCCGATCGGGTAAACTTTAAGCATCCACCACGAACGGGAGGTTGACCATGGCCGGGAATGTCATCGATCTGGCTGCAAAGCGCTGCACGCCGTGCGAAGAGGGAACGCCCTCCCTCGGCGACGAGGAGGTCGGGCGGCTCCTGGCCGGGGTGCCGGGATGGGAGCACGCGGACGGCTCTATCGCAAGGCGGTTCGAGTTCAAGAACTGGTGCCAGACCATGGCCTTCGTGAACGCCGTCGCCTGGGTCGCCCACTGCGAGAACCACCACCCGAACCTGGAGGTGTCGTACCGCTCCTGCCGGGTCCGCTACACGACCCACGCCATCGGCGGCCTGTCGGAGAACGACTTTATCTGCGCCGCCAAGGTGAACGCCCTCATTCCCTGAAAAAGGGGAAGGAGGCACTCGAACGAAAGGGGCAAGGCATGCGCACCTTCGTACCGAAACCAGAGTCCATCCGGTCATTGTTGCCCCGCACGAGCTGGGCCGGGCAGAGCCGCGATCCGAACCCGCTCCTCACCCTGCAGCGGACGACCGGGAACCGTGCCGTGCAGGAGATCCTGAGGGGAGATGCCGGGGGTGGGCCTGCCGCTCCCGGGCTGAGCGGAGTGGCGGTCAGCGTTCCGGGAGACCCGTGCGAGCTGGAGGCGGAGCGGATCGCCGAACAGGTGATGCGGATGCCGGAGCCGCAGCTCCCGCCCGCGGACGCCCGCGGGGAGGAGTGTGCTCCGTGGCGGCCGGAAGTCGTCGGAGTCGGCATCGGGCGCGTGGGCTCCCGGGCCGGAGGCGAGGGAGAGGCCAGAGTGACGCCGCTCGTCCGGGAGGTGCTCCGCTCCCCCGGCCGCCCCCTCGACCCGGCGGTCCGTGCTTCCATGGAGGAGCGCTTCGGGCAGGATTTCGGACGGATCCGGGTCCATGACGGAGGAATGGCCGCCGAATCGGCGCGGTCGATCAACGCCCTCGCCTACACGAGCGGCAACGACATCGTCTTCGGCGCGGGACAGTACCGTCCGGCCACCGAGGAGGGGAGGCGCCTCTTGGCGCACGAGCTGGTCCATACGCTGCAGCGTGAAGACAACGTGCTGCAGCGCAAGATCGAATTCACCCAGCCGACTCCGATCCTGGCCGACCCCATCCCCCTGGTCCTGGGGGGCAGGAGCATCCTGGGGAGCACCCTTCCCAGCCTGAACGGGACGGTCCTCCCCGGCCACGCCATCAAGAAGGATTACAAGGAGGCGGTTTTCAACGCGCTCCAGCCCCAGACCTTCACGTTTTCCGACACCAAGGACGGGAAGACGTGCAAGGTCACCCCGGACAACCTCACGA
The DNA here is from genome assembly GCF_030834625.1 of Geobacter sp. Taxonomy (NCBI): domain Bacteria; kingdom Pseudomonadati; phylum Thermodesulfobacteriota; class Desulfuromonadia; order Geobacterales; family Geobacteraceae; genus Geobacter; species Geobacter sp. The sequence goes on along the minus strand of NZ_JAUQXO010000026.1, from coordinate 5,319 downwards.
TCACCGTTTCCGCCGAGGTGAGGGCGATCACGGAACCGGATCATGGCAAGTGGGCCGGCTCGTACCCTCCGGCCACCCTCGGAAGTCCCCCCACGGTCTGCGCCGGGAAGAGAGAGGACATCGCGGTGGAAATGAAGGGAAAACCCGACAGTGCCGCCCTGTGCAAGAAAGTGCGAAGCCACGAGCAGGAACACGTGACCGATCTCAAGAACCTTGTCAACAGCGAGCTCAAGCCGTACCATGATTTCCTCGTCGGGCTCACCAGCACGGGAAAGAGCGAGAAAGAGTGCGTGGACAACCTCTTCACGCAGGTGGGGAAGAAGGATGCCGAGGCTGCCAGCAAATTCGTGGACAAGTGGCTGGACGCAGTCCAGGCCTATGACAAGCCCGGCGGGACCCACCACTCGAAGTTCGAAACCACGGTGGATGCCGGGTGCACGACGATGCGGATCGAGGAGAAGGTCTGACGGCAGAGGAGCCGGAGCCCGGAACCATGCGCTATTCACAGACCATAGGGATACGGACGTACACGTTCTCCGACCTGAGGGACCTCCTCGCCAAGGCGTCCCCGGGCCGGTCGGGCGACTTCCTCGCCGGCGTTGCGGCAGCGACCGACGAGGAGCGGATGGCCGCCCGGTTCTGCCTGGCCGAGGTGCCGCTCGCCCGCTTTCTCGAAGAGCCGGTGATCCCCTACGAGGAGGACGAGGTGACGCGGCTCATCGTCGACGGCCACGACGCCGGGTCGTTCCGGGAGATTGGCTCGCTGACGGTGGGGGGCTTCCGCGACTGGCTCCTGGGCGACGGGGCGGACAGCGAGGCCCTTACCCGGATCGCGCCGGGGGTTACCCCCGAGATGGCAGCGGCGGTTTCCAAGCTCATGCGCAACCAGGACCTGATCCTGGCGGCGCGCAAGTGCCGGGTCGTCACCAGCTTCCGCAACACCATCGGCCTTCCCGGGCGCCTCTCGGCCCGGCTCCAGCCCAACCACCCCACCGACGACCCGCAGGGGATCGCCGCCTCCATCCTCGACGGCCTCTTCTACGGCAGCGGTGACGCGGTGATCGGGATCAACCCGGCCGGCGACTCCCTCCCCACCATCATCACCCTCCTCACCATGGTCGACGAACTGCGCCGCCGCTTCGACATCCCCACCCAGTCGTGCGTGCTGACCCACGCCACCAACACCATCAGGGCGATCGAACAGGGGGCGCCGGTCGATCTCGTCTTCCAGTCCATCGCCGGGACGGAGAAGGCGAACGCTGGCTTCGGCATCGACCTGGCGCTCCTGCGGGAGGCGTGGGACGCGGGGCGGGCGCTCCGGCGCGGGACGGTGGGCGACAACGTGATGTACTTCGAGACCGGGCAGGGGAGCGCCCTGTCGGCGGACGCCCACCACGGCGTGGACCAGCAGACCTGCGAGGCCCGCGCCTATGCCGTCGCCCGCCGGTTCGAACCGCTCCTCGTGAACACCGTGGTCGGCTTCATTGGCCCGGAGTACCTCTACGACGGCAAGCAGATCATCCGGGCCGGGCTGGAAGACCATTTCTGCGGCAAGCTCCTTGGGCTCCCCATGGGGTGCGACGTCTGCTACACCAACCACGCCGAGGCCGACCAGGACGACATGGACACCCTCCTCACCCTCCTCGGCGTGGCCGGGGTTGCCTTCGTCATGGGGGTCCCGGGGGCCGACGACATCATGCTCAACTACCAGAGCACCTCGTACCACGACCTCCACTACGTCAGCTCCGTGCTCGGGCTCCGGCGGGCCCCCGAGTTCGAGGCGTGGCTGGAGCGGATGGAGATCGCCGACGAGCGGGGAAGGCTCAGGGCGCCGTCTCCCGGCCAGCCGCTCCTGGCCCACGTCCGGACCCTGGCGGAGGGAGCATGAAACCGGTGATAGAGCACGATCCGTGGCTGCAACTGCGCCGCTTCACCCGGGCCCGCATCGCCCTCGGGCGGGCAGGGGTGAGCCTCCCGACCGGGGCGGCGCTGGAGTTCGGGCTCGCCTACGCCCAGGCCCGCGATGCCGTCCACCTGCCGCTCGCCTGCGGGGAGATGGCGGCGGGGCTTGCGGTGGCCGGCATCGCAAACGTCACCGTCCACAGCGCGGCCGTGGACCGTTCGACCTATCTCCGCCGCCCCGACCTGGGGCGAAGACTCGACGACGCGAGCCGCGAACGCCTGCAGGGGCTGACCGGCCCCGACCCGGACCTCGTCTTTGTCGTGGCCGACGGGCTCTCCTCGTGCGCGGTCGCATCCCACGCGGTGCCGCTCCTGCTGGCGGTCATCCCCCACCTGCCGGGGTGGCGCCTGGCCCCCGTCGTCATCGCCGAACAGGGGCGGGTCGCCCTCGGCGACGAAGTGGGGGAGATCCTCGGCGCCGGTCAAGTGGTGGTGCTGATCGGCGAGCGCCCCGGCCTGAGCTCCCCGGACAGCCTCGGCATCTACCTCACCCACGCGCCACGGGTGGGACGCACCGACGCCGAGCGCAACTGCATCTCCAACGTGCGGCCCGGGGGGCTCAGCTACGACGAGGCGGCCCGCCGGCTCGCCTATCTCCTGACGATGGCGCGCCAGCTCGGCTTCTCCGGGGTCAATCTGAAGGACGAGAGCGACCGCTTCCTCCCCGAGTGACGGGGGCGGGCGGCTGAAGAGGAAGGGGATTTTTTTTCTGAAGCCGATTGACACCCCCAAACTGGAGGGTACACTTAAGTCAAAGCCTCAATGACCACTTGCCGATGACAATAAAAGTCATCGATAAGAAAGTCAGCGAAGCTTTTCCAGCCTTGAAAAATTCGTAGTTCATCAAAGGCGTAAAAAACCTTCTATGACCATGAATGAACAAGGCTGGCAAGCCCTGCGAGGTTCCCTTTTTGGTCAGTACACGTCAAAAAGGATGAAACCACGCAGGGCTTGAAAAGAGCTTTGAACGGTCACTCCAGGATTCTGGACATCACCGCTTAGACCGTTCAAGGCTCGGGAAAGCCTTGAGTGCTTCTCACGGAGGAAGGCAAATCCTCCCGAAAGAATTCGCTCAAGGCTTTTTTCGCGTGAGGGAATATGCTGTTGCATGGCTGGATCACTATTTCTACTGGCGAATGCAGCCAGGAGATTGCACTGACCGGGGCCGAGTAGATGCATCCCATTCTCGACAAAATCATCTCAGGCGGGCAGATGGGGTCGACCGGGCCGGTCTGGATGCGGCGATGGAGGTCGGCATCCCTGTCGGAGGATTCTGTCCCAAGGGGCGGCGTTTCTCCGGCTAGTCTTTGGCAGTAGGTAAGTATGTGTGTGGCTTTACCTGGATATTGATGTCCGATGGCCGATTATCACAAAACTGCCGCCCGCCAGGTAAGGGGGCTTGGCGCTGGTCTTTGCAGTGCAGACCGCCGCGTATCTCCTTGCCGTCCTGAAGCTTGGCACCATCCTGCTGGGGGTGTCCATTGTTCTGTATGGGCTGGCGGTGTTTACCCGCGTTTCCCGAGCCGGCAGGCCCTGATCGGACATCCAAGGGCGCAGACGCCGCAGCCAATGCAGATGGACGAATCGACTCGTACATCCCTTGTTCTCCTCGCTTCAGTATGTTCCAGGGCAACCACTGAAATTGCCTCGATTGGGCAAGCCTTGGCGCATTTCCCGCAACCGACACAGCTCTCAGCGTCGATCTCGGCCAGGTAGGTGGAGGTGACCAGGGAATTCGGATAGCCGTGCACGCTGATCCCCCGCAGGACGTTGCAACAGCAGCTGCAGCAGTGGCAGACGAACTTCATGTTCTTCTGGACATTGTCCGCGGCCATCACCAGACCCAACTCCCTTGACCGTGCAAAATGATCTTCCATTTCGGACCTGCTCACTTCACGGGCCAGGTTGTGCCTGATCATGAAATCTGCCGCATATCCGAACTGGGTGCAACTTTCCAGGGGCACATCGCAGGACTTCTCACCAAGATGCATCTTCTCGTGACGGCAGCTTCAGATTCCGATGGCGAATCTGTCCGATTGTGCAATCAGTGACGATGCCTTTTCATAGTCGAGGATTTCCACATAGTCAGAGGCATTCACCGCGTCGCTGTACGGCAAGGTCCGCACGAAAGATATCTGTTCGCCATGGCCGAAGTTTGCCGCTAGGAAAGAATCATCCACAGATATGTAGTCATGGAAGAGCCGTGCCCATTCCTTACTGCTGGCATTCGGCCCCATCCTCATCATGGTGAACTCGAAGATGCCAACCACGAGGGGAGCTGGGGCGTAGTGATATGCTCCGTGTAGCCACAAATCCACAACCAGGCCTTTCCCCGTCAACCCATCGAGAACCCGCTGCAAGCTGCCCTTTTCATATCCGGTGGCCCTTTCCAGCTGCTCGAAGGTGGATAGCCCGTAGGGCATCCTGATGACCACATCGGCTTCCTCGCCAGTATACAGTTTCTTCAGGATCGCGTGGAGCCGCTCATTCCACGGTGTCCGCATCTCCATTCCGTCGATCTTCCTGCCAAGCTCGCGAAAGATGTCTTTTCCAACGAGGTGACCCATGCGATCCACTCCTTCGATGACCAACCAGGCCGAGTTACCGCTGCTGCCGAACAGACAGAGCGAGTGTGCGCAATTGTAACATATTGTGGTCTTGTCAAGAGCGGGCCACCAGTTCGTTCTTGACAATATTGTCGGAGCACAGAAGATTGGCCCGATTTAATCCGCCTGGCGCCCAAGCGCATCTTCTCACCAAGAGGCACTCCGAGGATTTTCGGGTGAGAAAACTCCCGCTCCTGGATCATTTGGTCCAGTTTCACCTGTAATGGACGGGGGTTAGAAGCTCATAACTTCGCAATAGTTATGTCGCATCAATAAATGAATCCAATTAACCACAACGGCAGCTTGTTTTTGAAGCCTACCTCGATATCGTCAGCCACCACATAACCGTTTTCAATGCCGCTTATCTGCTCGGAATCCTGCCACCGATCTCGAAGGTATGACGCCCCTTAACTATGAAATCTCCTCGTGCGGACACCTCGATGGCACTCTCCACCAGATGAGGATGAACAGTTGTGGCATTGCGAACCTGATTAACGAAGAACAGTTCCCGGAGTGAACCTATATTTACCTCTTCGGAAATGGCATACATCAGGTTGCTGTTCTCCAGAAAAATCTTTTCCGGTTTGGTCAGAACCTCGTAGCCTCTCCCTTGAGTGGACCCTATAGTCAAGACAATAAACCGTCGAGTTTAAGGTGGTGCCCGGTCGCGCAGCTGACCGGCGCTGCCCCAGTTTTGAGCGTGGTTTTACGCTCAACAAATTTGTCCACGATTCTTGCTCCGCCGCCGCTG